>PFKE01000001.1 GCA_002784145.1 Flavobacteriaceae bacterium CG_4_10_14_3_um_filter_33_47
TCAAAACAAAAACCCATGAAAATAGTTATTATTTTATTAAGCCTTCTGTCTGTTAAAGATTGTAACAATCATAAGGATGCTAATCGAGTAGATACAATAGTGCAAGATTCAAGCATAGTGTTAAATGGAGCTTATGTAATTAGCAAATTGCTTGATGACGATGTTACAGAATATAATCTAGGAATAACTTTCAATGCAGAAGAACAAAAAGTTAATGGCTTTTCAGGTTGTAATCGTTTTTTTGGAACCTATTCATATCACGAAAACCATCTTACTTTTGGTGCTTTAGGCGCTACAAAAATGTTTTGTAATGACATAAAAAATAAGATTGAATCAACTCTGTTTGAAAACTTATCAAAGATAGACAGTATAAACTCCAAAGATTCCATTATTGAATTACTGAGTAACAAGCAAGTGGTTTTAACCATGACTAAAAAACAAGAGCAAGCAAGTGTGACCTTTGAATATTCAGCACTTTCCAGAGGTAGTTATACCCATATTTCAATAAACAAAAAAGAAGTTTCCGTAATCCTTAAACGAGACAGCAAACCTGTCATTCAGCCATGTAGCGAAACCAATTGGAACAACCTTCTTGAAGCCCTAAAACTAGTTACTATTGAAAATTTAGAACATCTGGAAGCTCCTTCACAAAAACGATTGTATGATGGCGCAGCCATAGCTAATCTTACTATCATATATAATGGAACCGTTTACAAATCTGCTAGTTTTGATCATGGAAATCCGCCAAAAGAAATCCAACTTCTTGTTAAAGAAATCTTATCAGTTTCAGAAAACATTGATTAACATGTATACTTATTGTATTTTTGTATAAAATAAAAAAACTGTGAATATTAACGATATACAAGACGAAATTATTGATGAATTTTCCATGTTTGAAGATTGGGAAGAACGTTATCAATACATGATTGATTTAGGAAAGGATTTACCTTTAATTGACGAGCAATATAAGACCAACAGCAATATTATAAAAGGTTGCCAAAGTAAGGTTTGGGTTCATGCCGAACTAAAAGATGATAAAATCTACTTTACAGCCGATAGTGATGCCATTATTACCAAAGGCATTATTTCTATTTTAATCCGGGTTTTCTCAAATCAAAAACCTAAAGATATTATTGAAGCTGATACCGATTTTATTGAAAAAATAGGCTTAAAAGAACATTTATCTCCTACCAGAGCCAATGGTTTGGTAAGTATGATAAAACAGTTAAAAATGTATGCTATAGCATACCAAACACAATTAAATTAATTATGAGCGATACAAAAATAAATACCACAGAATTAGGCGAAAAAATAGTAGGCGTTTTAAAAACCATTTACGATCCAGAAATTCCTGTTGACATTTATGAATTAGGATTAATTTATGACGTTTTTGTCAATGAAGACTATGATGTTAAAATATTAATGACCTTAACAACACCTAATTGTCCGGTTGCAGAAACCTTACCCCTAGAGGTTGAAGAAAAAATCAAGTCTCTAGATGCTGTTAAAAGTGCCGAAGTTGAAATCACGTTTGATCCACCTTGGACCCATGATTTAATGAGTGAAGAAGCCAAATTAGAACTTGGTATGCTGTAATTTAGTTTGCAGTATTCAGTTTACAACTAAATAACAAACAACTTAACAACTTTTTTTTTGAAAGACGACATCGTAAATCGCGTTGCAAACAGCAAACTGATAACCATCAACCTTGAAGATTATTATCCTGAAGGAAAGCGTTTAGTTTTTGATATTAAAGACTGGCTTTTTGAAGGATTTGTATTGCGTGAAAAAGATTTTAGAGAAAGCATAAAACAACACCATTGGTCTCAATATCAAAACACTTATATATCCTTAATTTGTAGCAGCGATGCCATAATTCCTGCATGGGCCTACATTTTAATAAGTATTCATTTAGAACCTTTTACCAAAAAAACGGTTATCGGAAATCTTGAGCTACTTGAAACAAGTATTTATCAAGATATTATAAATAAATTAGAGGTTTCAGAATTTGCCAATAAACCTATTATTATAAAAGGGTGTTCTAAAAAAGCCGTTCCGCAAAATGCCTATATTATGCTGGCTAATAAACTTAAACCCATTGCCCAATCTATTATGTATGGCGAAGCTTGTTCTTCGGTTCCTTTATATAAAAAGAAAACAAGTTAAATATCGTGTTACTTTTCATTAATGAATGTGTCTTATCGTAAAACATAATCCCAAAATAATAAATATGAAGAATAAATTACTTTTCGTATTAGTATTCGTACTAAGTTTTTCATTCAGTTTCTCACAAACAAAAGAAGCATTAGAGGCTGAAAAAGCAAATAAAAACGACTCTATTTCTGCTATTCAAGCTAGAGTTAAAGCCATTCAAGACCAAATTGATGCCATTCCTGGCTGGAGAGTAGGCGCATTTGGAACCATAGGCGGAAGTTTATCAAACTTTAACAATTGGTATTCGCAAGGCAAACCCAACAATACATCAGGGAATATTGGTTTTACCTTTAATGGGTACGCTAATTTAATTCAAGAAAAATTTTTCTGGAGAAATTCATTATCCACCAATTTAAATTGGGTAAAGTTAGATGATAAAGAAAACCCTAACGATGATGATAGTTTTAAACCAACAACCGATGTTTTTAATGTTTCCTCATTGTATGGAAGAAACATAACCAAAACGCTTGCTGTTTCTGGTTTAATGGAATACAGAACAACCCTTTTAGACAACTTTAATGACCCCGGCTATTTAGATTTAGGGGTTGGAGCTACTTGGACACCAATAGAGAATTTAATTGTTGTCATTCATCCTTTAAACTACAACTTTGTGTTTAGTAACGGCGACACTGTTTTTGAATCGTCTTTGGGTGCAAAAATAGTTGCTGACTATACAAGACAACTTGGTGCTATTAATTTTAAATCTAACTTATCGATGTTCCAAAGTTATAAGAGTTCAAATTTTTCAAACTGGACATGGACCAACTCATTTGGATATACTTTATGGAAAATGATTGGTGTTGGTTTTGACTTTGGATTGAGAAGCAATAAACAAGAAGCCTTAAATTATGCGATCAATACCCTTGCTGATACTAACGCTACTTTTGATAATGTTGACAACGACTTGCAAACGTATTATACTATTGGGTTGAGCTATAAGTTTTAAACCCATCTCCCTTTAATATAAAAAGAGAGCTTCTAATTAAATTTAGAAGCTCTCTTTTATGCTTGATTCTCATCATAATCCGGGTACAGAAAATGGTTGTATGGAAAACGAGTGATGTGTATTTGTCTCACTTCTTCATAAACTCTTTTCTTGAAATCTTCTAAATTTTCCTTGTTGGTGGCCGAAATAAATAAGGCATTGTTGCCTATTTTGCTCATCCAGGTATTTTTCCATTCTTCTAAACTATAATGGATTTTAGTACGCTCGGTTTCTAAATCATCATCGCTTAAAGGTTCTGGTTTGTAGGCATCAATTTTATTGAAGACCATGATGGTAGGTTTATCGGCACTTTTTATTTCACCTAAAATTTTATGAACAGAATCAATATGTTCTTCAAAATTAGGGTGAGAAATATCGACCACATGAAGCAGTAAATCGGCCTCTCTAACTTCGTCCAAAGTGCTTTTAAAGCTTTCAACCAATTGTGTGGGCAATTTTCTAATAAATCCAACCGTATCAGATAATAAAAAAGGCAGGTTTTGAATAACCACTTTTCTTACGGTAGTATCGAGCGTAGCAAACAATTTATTTTCTGCAAAAACCTCACTTTTACTAATAACGTTCATTAAGGTTGATTTCCCTACGTTGGTATATCCAACCAAAGCAACTCGCACCATGGCACCTCTGTTGCCTCTTTGAACCGCCATTTGTTTGTCAATGGTTTTTATGCGCTCTTTTAATAAGGCTATTTTATCTCGAACAATCCTACGGTCTGTTTCTATTTCTGTTTCTCCCGGTCCGCGCATTCCAATACCACCTTTTTGTCGCTCAAGATGCGTCCACATACCTCGCAATCTGGGCAACAAATATTCACATTGAGCCAATTCTACCTGAGTTCTTGCATAACTGGTTTGAGCACGCTGAGCAAAAATATCAAGGATTAAATTGGTTCTGTCAAGTACTTTGCAATTAAGTATTTTACTGATGTTACGCTCTTGAGCCGAAGATAGTTCGTCATCAAAAATAGCAGTTCCTATGTTATGCTCTTCAATGTATTGTCGCACATCTTCAATTTTTCCAGTTCCCATAAAGGTTTTGGGATTGGGCATTTCCATTTTTTGAGTAAACCGTTTTACTACATCGCCTCCAGCCGTATACGTTAAAAACTCTAGTTCATCTAAATATTCTTTAGATTTTACTTCGTCTTGGTCTTTTGTAACAATTCCTATTAATACAGCTTTTTCTAAGCTAATATCTTTTGATTCTAACATAACATTTAATATTGCACAAAGTTACATAATTGCAACCATTTTAATTTTTATATTTTTACTTCTATATTTTAATTTATGAATGATTTGTTTGAAGATAATTTTTCTATACATTACAAACATACGATAGCCTTTTATAATCTTGAAAACTTGTTTGACATCCATGATGACCATCAAACTAATGATAATGATTTATTGCCTACTTCGGTAAAAAAATGGACGTATAAACGGTATGAAAATAAACTTAGAAAGATTGGGTTTGCTATTTCCAGTATAGGTTTTAAAGAAACTGACAAACATCCGGCCATTATTGGTTTGGCTGAAGTAGAAAATGATGCTGTTTTAAAAGACCTTATAGCCTCCAAACATTTAAGCCATTGTAACTACCGCTTTGTTCATTTTGACTCTATGGATGAACGCGGTATAGACGTTGCCTTATTATACGATAGTACTTATTTTAGGGTCAGCTATTCTGAAACATTTTCTGTTGAATTAACCAATGACGAAGGGTTGCCAGATTACACCAGAGATATCTTGTTAGTAACCGGGTTTCTTGAAGAAGAAGAAATTCATGTCATTGTTAACCACTGGTCTTCAAGGCGCGAAGGTGCCAATGAAACAGGATTTAAACGTTTAGCGGCATCTAATAAAGTCATTGAAGTAATTGAAACTTTAAAACTCAAGAATAAACATGCTAAAATTATTGTGATAGGTGATTTTAATGACGACCCCAATAATGACAGTATTCAGCGTTTAATTAAAAATCAAGATTTATTCAATCCCATGGAATCGTTACTTTCATTTTCAAGAGGATCCACTTCCCATGATTTTAAATGGAATTTATTTGATCAAATTATGTTTACCAAAAACTTTTTTGAAACAGAACCAAATACTTTTAGCTATTTAGAAGCTAATATTTTTGATGATGATTTTTTAAAACTGTTTAGTGGTAAATACAAAGGGAAGCCCTTTAGAACGTATGTGGGCAAAAAATACAAAGGCGGTTACAGCGACCATTTTCCTGTATATGCCATTTTTAAAAAGAATGATTAAAAAACAAAACCCACCAATTAGGTGGGCTTTTAGTTTAAAGTTTAAATTTTTATTAATTAGAAACCAAGACTTTAAAATTATCAATTTCAAAGTTTCCATCAATTGTGTTTGCCGCATTATCACCACCAATATATTTAAATGCAATGTAAGCTGTTCCAGAATAAGAGCTTAAACTTATAGCTCCAGAATCTACCCAGTTTTGAAAAAATTCTGAGTCACTTACAATTATGCCTGGTAATGCTGTCCATGTTGAAGTTGTAATGGTTGCTGTATTACCATCCCAATCTGTAGATATTAAAAGTTCCAATTCGCTGCCATCGGAAAAACTGTTTGATGATTTAAAATTTATAAATTCTAAATCTTGTGCATCTAAATCTATTCCTGGAGATATCAACCATGCTATATTGCTAGGATTACCAGAGTTAAAAGCTCCCATAGACGCTATTTTGCTTCCTGAATTTCCAGAATCTGTTGTTGTTAAAACTCTCCAACTAAATCTACCAACTTCAGTATAATTTGTCCATCCATTACCACTTACATTAGCATTTGCAGTCATAGATTCAAAATCCTCTTCAAAAATGGGCGAAAAATCATTGATATCCAGAAGAGTACAACGGCTGTTGGTAAACGCTACATCATCTGTAGTATTAAGTGCTAAAAGCAATACGCTTCCAGTAAAATCTTTAGTGATAACCCCAGAAATAGAGCCATTATCGGATGGTAATAATTCATTTTTAAAACTTGCAAAAGAACTTGTTTCTAAAATAAAACTACTGTAATCAAACCCGTCGCAAGATTGCAATGTTCTTTGTGTATCAAAATCTTGAATAGGATCAAAATAACGCAACCCTTCTAAATCATTCGCAAACTCTACATCCTCAAATTTTACAAAAAGTCCTATATGATCTTTAGTAATGTCTGAAAATGAAGCGGTTAGCGGCACCAACTCAAGGGTGTTTTCAGATCTGAACATGTTTGCTTTTATTTGGTTTAGAGTAAGCCGCAAAACCGTGGTGCCAAATTGGTCTGTTTCGGTACCTCCTCCAATAACAATAACTTCGCTGCCTACACGTTCTTCGCCAACGTATAAACCTTTTAATTTAATATAAACCTCACGGCCTTTATTAAATTGATTGTATGTTTCAACTTGATTTAGAGCTATTTTAATTCCCGCTGTTGGATTTTCTGGAGCATCTTGTAAATAGATTTCTTTAAAGAAATTTCCTGTTTGATCTGATGAAGACACATACCCTTTTACCACGATATCGGTGTCTATAAATTCGGGCATATTGTCTTGATACATGCCTTTTAGCTCACTAATGGAAACTTCGGAAAGTGTACCGGCTAGAATGTTTTCCAATATAGAAGTAAGGGCTTCGTTTTCTTCATTTCCTAAGGATTTAGGGATTGTAAAATCATCGTCTTGTACACACGATGTAAATGAAAGACCGATCATTAAACTTAATGTTAATGCAAATGTTTTATAAATTTTACCCATGGTATTGTTTTTTGAGTTTATTACTGTTTTTCTTTTTATAGGTGATTCTATTATTTTTTTCATTTTGTGCTATTTTTAAAATCTTACATAGAAATTTACAAAGTAGTTTGCGCCTCGACCATACCAATATTTATTCCCAAAAACACGTTTAGGATTAGCATTATCGTCTCTTAATTCTCTAAAGTTGGCATTTCTAGCTTGTTCAAAACCACCTGTTCGGTACTCTTTATCTAATAAGTTTCCAACACTAGCAAAAAAACCAATGTATTTGTCTGCTATTCTCCAAGATTTTCCACCCACAAGATTTATAACCATATAATCATCAAATTTTTCTTGTTTTAAAAGTGTAGTCGCTAGCTCTTCGTTATAATCGTTAAATGGTAAACCATCCACATCTGAGAAAAAGTTTGAGGTTCTTGTTAAGGTATTTATATCTAAATACGTGTTTGAAAAAAAGTTTGCCGTAGCTCCAAACCACCAATAATCAGGATCGCGATATTCAAAACCAACGGAATAAGCCCGTTGTGGCCCACCTGCTAATTTGTAATCTTTTAAATTGGCTTTTCCATAAGATATGGATCCATCTGGTGTTAAAAAGCTAGAAGAGGTTAAATACAAGTCTGGATTATTATCATAAGTAAATTGACCTATTGAGGCAGCACCTTTAAGTTTTATGGTTGGAGTTACTTGAGCATCAATACCTAATTCTATGCCTATATTTTTTTTATCTACACCTTGTAAAATTTCTTGAACAAATGCCGAGGTATCATTATCTTGAATGTCATCACCACTTAATCCATCGGCAAAAAAGAATCCAACTTCATTAGCATCTTCAATTTTAGAATAATATCCTGTTAGTCTGGCCTTTAAAATTGGAGACCGGAATATATAACTAGCATCTAAAGCGGTAACTTTTTCTTCAGTTATATTTCTTACTACATCGTTGTTTTCTCTGGAATTTGAAAACGTATTTCGTAAAGATGGTGCTCTGGTTAAGTAACCGCCATTAAAGTCTAGCAAATGTTTTCCAGTAATTTTATAAGTAAATCCTGCTTTAGCGCCCAAGCCTGTAAAAGAAAGTTCTGGGCCTTTTCCAAAAGAAGCATTTCCTGCAAATCTGCTATGTTCCCATAATCCATCTCTTTGATAGGTGGTATTAGACAAACTTCCAGATATATAAAAATCAATTTTATTGTATTTAAATTGAGCTTGTGCATATCCTGAAATAATATCTGAAAACAAATTATAGTTATACCTATATTTATCACCTTCTCCAACTATTCTATCTGGGTTTTGTGTGTCATATTGGTAGTTGTCAAATGAATCTATGTTCAAAACACCTGTATCTGAACCTAATAAATCTATGATTTCTCCAAA
Source organism: Flavobacteriaceae bacterium CG_4_10_14_3_um_filter_33_47 (assembly GCA_002784145.1). Taxonomy (GTDB): domain Bacteria; phylum Bacteroidota; class Bacteroidia; order Flavobacteriales; family Flavobacteriaceae; genus Yeosuana. The sequence continues at coordinate 8,357 of PFKE01000001.1, forward strand.
ATTTTCAGACTTTAACGTTTTATAATTAACAGCAGCGTTTATGGTGATGTGATTGTTGATTTCTGTGTTTAAAATAGAATTAACGGTAAGAAGTTTATCATCATTTCTGTCTTCATAAAGTGCATAGGCTGCATAAGTACCAGAAGCATTGTTGGTAATGTTGGCATCGTATATTCTATCCCAATCAATTTGTCCATTATTTAAAAATTCTTGTTCTGCTTGAAAGGCACCTCCAAAATCTGGCCCGTCAGGATCTGATAAAAAGAAACTTGGTAATTTTTGATAGTATGCAGGACTAGGGTTTGCACCACCTGAATTATCCAACCTACTATTGCCAATTTTACCAAATTGATAGGCAACATTAGTATTTAACTTCGTTTTTTTAGAGATATCCCAAAAGTGGTTTAACATTAAAACAGGTTCTTCAACTTCTTTTATTCGAGAGTTGCGTTTATCGCCATCTTGATAACCCCAGTATTCATTGTACTTAATACCTTTTAAATCATACACTTCTTGGGTATTAGGAGAGGATTTTCCTCTTCTATTAGGAGCATAAATAGATGTGAAATTAATACTATGATTGTCATTAATCTTTTTTTCTACTGATGCAAAAAATGAATTGGCATCATAAAAGGTAGCATCTTGAAATCCTTCGTTACCCCAACGTCTTGCCACCATAAAAGCCATGGACCAGCCATCTTTCATTAATCCAGTTGCATAGCTAACCATCGTTCTGTTAGTATAACTTCTATCGGACGATGAATAGGTAATTTGACCGCCTTTTCTATAATTAGAAGCTCTGGTATTTATATTAGTAGTTCCTAGAACCCCACCAAAATTATAGGCAGATGGCGTTAATCCAGTGGTTAATTCTTGATTTCTAGCCATATCATTCAATCCTCCCCAATTGCTCCATTGTGGTCTTCCATCATAAATTTTGTTCATTTCAATGCCGTTAATTAAAACCGATCCATTTTCAGAATCTAAACCTCTAACTCTAAAAAAAGAGGAACTAAATTCAAATGCAGCTGTACGCTGAAACACATCCAATGAAGAAGATAGCAATCCAGAAATGTTATCGGAACCACTGGTGTCATCATTCAACTCATCATCCGATAAGGTAATGGTAAATAAATCTTGAGAACTTGAGGCATCAAATTCCAAAGTCATGTCTGTAATATTTACAGTCTGTGAACTATTCACTACAATCGGGTATCTTTTGGTTGCATAACCCAGTTTAGAAACTTTTAATACTTGTTCCCCTAAAGGAACCTTGGCAGAAAACAAAAACTCCCCTTTTGGGTTTGTTTGAGTGCTTTGATTTGTTTCTTCAATAGTAATCGTAACATCTGGAAGTGGTTCAAAAGTAACCGCATCCTTAACGCTCCCTTTAATGATAGTTTGTTGAGCAAATGCTGTAACCAATGAAAAAATTCCAAATAAAAAAATAAGTAACTTTTTTTTCATACTTGAATTCATAATTATAAAAATATAATAGCTAAATAATTATTATTTAACCCTTACAAATTTACATTATTTATAATAAATATCTACTTTTGGAATAAGTTTTGTAATCAAAATAACATTCACGTAACTTATCATTAATGAAACCATTAAAACATCTTTTTTTAGTCTTTATTTTATTCACATTAACCCCTATAAATGCGCAAGAAAAAAAGACTTTTAAAATACACACCATAGCCTTTTATAATTTAGAAAATTTGTTTGATACCATCAACGACCTTACAAAGTTTGATGAAGCGAGTCCTATGATGGAATTAAAAGCAAATCGTTCATCTGCTTACAAAAAAAAAGTAAGCAATATGGCGAGTGTTATTGCAAAAATCGGCTCAGATGTTTCACATAATTCACCAGCGGTTATTGGTGTTTCTGAAATTGAAAACCGAGAAGTTTTGGAAGATGTTGTTAATGATCCTGAACTCATCTCTAAAGACTATGGTATCGTTCATTATCACTCACCTGATGCTAGAGGTATTGATGTTGCTTTACTGTATCAAAAAAAGCTTTTCACGCCTATTTCCACTAGCAGTCATGAATTAAAGATTTTTGATGATTTATCTAGTAAACGTGTTTATACCAGAGACCAGCTACTCGTTAGTGGTAAGCTTGATGGCGATCTTATCCATATTATTGTGAACCATTGGCCTTCAAGAAGTGGTGGAGAAGCTAGAAGCAGACCAAAACGTGTGGCTGCTGCTAAATTATCCAAGCGTTTGGTAGATTCATTACAAGGCATTGACCCATATGCTAAGGTGATTATTATGGGCGATTTAAATGATGACCCAACCAATTCAAGTGTTAAGGATGTTTTAAAAGCACATAAGAATAAAGACAATGTAAAATTTAAAGGTATTTACAATCCATATGAAAGTTTCTTTAAAAACGGGATAGGAACCACTGCCTACAGAGATGCCTGGAGTTTGTTTGATCAAATATTAATAAGCAAACCTTTACTTGAAAAAGACTTTTCTAGCTACCGGTTTTATAAAGCTGGCATCTTTAATGAAAACTTTTTAATTCAAAAAGATGGTCAATATAAAGGGTATCCTTATAGAAGTTGGGGTTATGGAGGATTTACCGATGGTTATAGTGATCATTTACCTGTATATATCTATTTAATTAAGGAAATTACAAATTAGCTATATAAATAATTAAAAAACAAAGGCGGCTTAAATAAGCCGCCTTTGTTTTTTAATTTGGCCAAACTGACCAAGGAATTCTTGACAAAAACAATACCAGAGCTATGGTATAAAAAATAGCTATTATTTTTAGTTTTGATTTTGACGTCAATTTCTTTTTATGCTTTGAGTAGCCTATGGTTATTAACACCACCGCTATGATGTTAATTAAAGGGTGTTCAACCAGGTAGAGTCTATGTACAGCGTCTTTCATCACGCCGCCCATTCCTATTTCCCCAAACAAATCGAATCTTGGAGACACAAAATAAAGCAGAAACCCAATAAGTAATTGTATATGTGATACAATTAAGGTAAAAAGAGATATTCTAAAATCTTTAGCTTCATAATCTTTTCCTTTAACACTTTTTATGATAGCGTTTACTGTGGCTATTATTAAAACAATCAGGACAAGATATGCCCAATAAGAATGTACTAGTTTAACGGTATTATACATGGTATGGTTTTTAAAATTTAATAGGTTACAAAGGTAGTAATTAAATAAATATGGCCTTACTTAAAAACCTGCTTAACATTTATATAAAAAAACCGCTTCTCCCAATAACTTTTGGAGAAGCGGTTTTAACTATTGTTTTTTTATGGTAAAATTAGTTAAAGGTATATCTTAAACCAATTTGCATTTGCCATCTTGAACTTTCAATTCCAGCGTCATCAATAACAAATAAATTATCAACTACATCAGGGTTAAAACTATAAACAGGTGCAACACCATTAGATTCTGTTTTCAACAATGCAATTTCCCCAAAATTTGGAGCAAATTTTCGAACACCCCAATCTTTATTAATTAAATTGGTAAAGTTAAATATATCTAACGATGCTTGTAAAGCATGTCTTTTCTTGCCAAATTTAACTGAGAAATCTTGCATGACCTTTAAATCAACCACATGACTCCAAGGTGCTCTATCTCCATTTATTTCTGCATATTCACCTCTTCTGCTTCTTAGGTATTTGTTGCTGCTAATAAATGCATCTAAGGCATTCCATTGTTCGGCAGCAGTTAGACCATTCGCGCCTTCTTTAAGTCTGATGTCCGATGAATTAGCAGGTACATAAATAACCGCATTATCAGAAGAATCATCATTCAACACGTCAGCCCCTTCTTGGTAAGTATAGGTAAAAGAATTTCCGTTAATCCCTTCGTAAAATAAACCAACCGTAGTTTTAATGTTATCGTTCCACTTTAAATCGTAAGCTACATTTGCAATGAATCTATGCCCTTGTGCGAATTGAGATCTTGAAACCGGTAAATCGGAATTTTTTCCATTAACACTCAATTGATTTCTCCATTGAGAAGAGTTTTGAGAGCTTGTTCCTTCAAAAATAGTTCGTGAATCGCCATAACTGTAAGATACGCTTCCAGAAAATCCATCGGTATTAGGTTTGGTAATCGTTAAAGATCCATTCCAAGAATCTCCCTGACTTACATTCCTTCCTAAATAAATTCCAAAATAAGTTGGGTCAATTCTATCATTTCTATTGTAAAAAGGACGAGTATCTCCAGTTCCTGATTGGAAAAGTACAGGATCTTTAACATTTAGGTTTTCGTAATATACAGAAGTTATATTTGCGTTATACAATAGATCTGCTGATGCAATTAAACCCCAGAAAGGTAATTTTTGATCGACAGCCAAGTTTATTTTAAACACTTGTGGCAATTTAAAGTTCTTAGAAAAAAGGTTGATATCTCCACCCAATTGGCCTGAACCTACTGCTGCACCAACTGGCTGTCCAAAAGGATCTGCAACAAAATTGACCCCACTTGGTAAATCGCCTTGATCTGCAGCTGCAATAGCTAAACCATTGTTATTATATACCGCTCCTGGCCAAACCAAAGGGACTCTAGAAGTAAACACCCCAAAGCCACCACGAACTTGTGTGTTATAATCTCCATTTACATTCCAGTTAAACCCAAGTCTTGGAGACACGTGAATTGAAGTTGATACCCCTTCACCAACTCTTGCGCCGCGTAAATTTTTACCTTCGGCTTCTAATAATCCTACAGTTGTTGTGTTAAACGAATCATTCACTAAACCATCGGACCAAATGGGTGCATCAAAACGCAACCCTAGTGTTAATTTAAAGTTTTCATTAACTTGTATTTGATCCTGAACGTATGCTCCTACTTGGAACATAGTAAACTCGGCAGCTCCTTTTGAATCGTCTCCAACACCACCTTGTAATGAATAACTTCTATCGTAATCTATTGGAGCAACAGTACCAGAAATAAAATCTGCTACAGAAGAATAATCATAATCACCAAAATTTTGTCTTACAAACACATTTCTAACATCAGAGTGTTCTAAATTGATTCCAAAAGTATACGTGTGCTTACCACTATATATTTCTAAATTATCGGTTAATGTTGTAATTTTTTGCTCCAATATATTACCTGTTGAAAATGGTTCAGAACCTAAAGCTATGGTTCCAAGACCATCTCTGATAACTACCGAAGGAAACGGATTTCCAAGTGGATCTCTATCATCTAAAACCGAAGTATAGGCAACTGTTAATTGATTTGAAACTTTTTCACTGAATTTAGAGTTTAACTCAGCCGATACCGTATTGGTGGTAGATGGGAAGAAAATAGATCTTCCACTAAAATTAATACTTCTTGTATTTAATGAAGCGGCGTTAATTTGTTCTGCTTTAACGTAAGAATATTTTAAAACCAGTTTGTTATCATCATTAATGTTCCAGTCAAATTTAGTTATTAACTTATCACTTTTTAATGAACTTGGAAGGCCGTTAAAAGTTCCTGGATTATAATTATAGGTGTTTATAAGAAATTGACTTAGCCCATTAAGTGCAGCAGCATTGGAATCTCCAGTATAGGTGCCAACATCAAAAGGTCTTGGTGTTTCGTCATCTTGATTTTCGTAGTTTATAAAATAAAATAATTTATCTTTAATGATAGAGCCTCCAACTCTAACACCATATGTTTTTGCTGAAAAATCCGGTAACTTAATTCTTTCACCCGTTGTTAAATCTACGGGCGTTTTTCCAGCCAATGATTCGTTTCGTAAAAAACTATATGCAGATCCTTCAAACTCATTGGTTCCAGAACGTGTAACGGCACTTATGGCACCACCAGCAAACCCAGATATTCTAACATCGAACGGAGCAACTGAAACTTGGAAAGACTCGATTGCATCTACCGATATTGGGTTTACACCTGTTTGTCCGCCATTAGTTCCTGTAGCGGCTAAACCAAAAACATCATTATTTACGGCACCATCTATATATATGGCATTATACCTGTTATTTTGACCAGCAATTGAAATTTGGTTGTCACGAACTTGAGCTTGAGGCGTAGTACGTAAAAAATCTCCCAAACCTCTTGAAACAGCCGGCATTCTTTCAATTTGTCTTTTGCTTACATAGGTTCCTGTACCATTTTTATTACCATCAAAAATGCCGTTAGCGGTTCCTGTAACAACAACTTCTTCTAGGGCATTAGCATCTTCAACCATAACATGATTAATTGCAATGGTTTGACCTAATTGCAGAAAAACATCGGCTTGAGAAAAGTCTTTGAAACCAACATAAGAAATAGTAATTGCGTATGGTCCTCCAGACCTCATGTTTGAGATTCTAAAATATCCATCAAAATCTGAAGCTGCGCCATACTTAGTTCCTGTAGGAGTATGGATAGCAACGATGTTTGCTCCGGGCAATGGCTCGCCTGCGGCGTCTGTAACCTGTCCATTCAAAGAGGACGTAGTTACACCCTGTCCAAACGATGCGGTGATAGCAAAAAAAGCCATCATTAACAATAAAAATTGAGTAGTTTTTTTCATAATTTTAATAAAGATTAAATTACTTGAATTAGTGTTGCAAATTTAAGTATAAATTAACATTATTCATTAACTTATTGTTAACAAATTTGATGCTAATTATTAACCCTTTTACATAGAATATTTAAGAAAATGGCTCTAAATCTAATTTTATTAGATATTAAACAAAAATTATGTTAAATTTTTATAATATTCTAAAAGATTAGCAGTAGAAGAATCGTGATTATTAATTTTAGCGGAATGAAATTCTTTTAAAATTTTATTAGCCAATTGTTTTCCTAATTCTACCCCAAACTGATCATAGCTAAAAATATTCCAGATAACACCTTGAACAAATATTTTATGTTCGTACATAGCAATGAGTTTCCCTAAGCTTTCTGGGGTTAGTTTATTGATAAAAATGGTATTGGTAGGCTTATTACCAGCAAAGACTTTAAAAGGAATCAATTTTTCTGAAGTCCCTTCGGCTATGACTTCTTCTTTGGTTTTCCCATTTAATAACGCTTCGGTTTGCGCTAAAAAATTTGAAATTAATTTGTCTTGGTGATCTTGATTGCCGTGAAGTGATTTCGTAAATCCAATAAAATCTGCAGGAATTAATTTGGTACCTTGATGGATTAATTGAAAAAAGGCGTGTTGCGAATTGGTTCCTGGTTCGCCCCAAATAATGGTCCCAGTTTGATACTCTACAGAGTTTCCATTTCTGTCAACGCTTTTCCCATTACTTTCCATAATGCCTTGTTGCAAATAGGTTGCAAACTGATTAAGATATTGTGAATACGAAATGATGGCCTCGCTTTCTGCATTAAAAAAGTTATTGTACCAAATACTAATTAGGGCTAAAATTACAGGAATGTTATTTTTAAAATCTTCATTCTTAAAATGCGTATCCATTTTATGGGCGCCTTGCAACAAGCTATCAAAATTCTTGAAGCCAACCGCCAAACTTATAGACAAACCAACCGCACTCCAAAGTGAAAAACGACCTCCAACCCAATCCCACATAGGGAAAATATTGTTTTCATCAATTCCAAAGGCTTTTACATGATCAATATTGGTCGACACTGCCACAAAGTGTTTTGCTATAGCGTCTTCCGTGGCCGATTTTAAAAACCATTCTTTAATGGTGTTGGCATTTGAAAGTGTTTCCTGTGTTGTAAATGTTTTAGAGACAATAACAAACAAGGTGGTTTCTGGATTTAATTTTTTAATAATTTCATTAACATGATCGCCATCCACATTACTCACAAAATGGGTTGTTAAATGATTTTTATAAAACTGTAAGGCTTCTACCACCATGGCTGGCCCTAAATCTGAACCACCAATTCCTATATTAACAACATCTGTAAACGCTTTTCCTGTAAATCCTTTTAAATTCCCATTTACAATTTGATTGGTAAAATTTTCAATTTTTTGTTTTACTTGATAAACTTCCGGCATGACATTAACGCCATTTACCATATATGAAGCAGATTTTGGCGCTCTTAACGCAGTATGTAAAACCGCCCTACCTTCAGTTTGATTGATAATATCTCCAGAAAACTGACATGCTATGGCTTCTTTTAATTTGACTTCTTCAGCTAATTGAAGTAAATATTTTAAGGTTTCCTCTGTAATTCTGTTTTTTGAAAAATCCACATAAAAATCTTCCCATTTAATGGTAAGTTTATTTGCCCTGTTTTTATCTTGGGCAAACAAGGCTTTCATTGAGGTGTTTTGAAGGTCTTTAAAATGATTTTGTAAATGTTTCCACGACTTGGTTGTTGTAGGATTTATGCTTGGAAAAGTCATTGTTATATTTGTGAAATTAAATGTTCTTTAATGGTTTCTTGAGGATTGTCTTGAGGAAAAGGAATGCTATCTAATTGCGCTTTTATGGGTTTAATAAACTCAAAGTATTTAGCTTTAAGATTTTCCGAAATGGGTTCTGCTTCTGGCAACTTTTCTCTAAGAGGATCGACTTGTTTTTTGTTTTTCCAAAAACGATAGCACACGTGTGGACCGCCTGTATTACCAGTCATTCCAACCCAACCTATAACCTCACCTTGCTTAACAAATTGACCTACCTTCACTTTTCTCTTTTGCATATGCAGATATTGTGTTTCGTAGGTTCCATTATGTCTTATTTTTACATAATTGCCATTGCCGCCTTTATATTTAGATTCTATTACGGTTCCGTTGGCTGTTGCCATAATAGGCGTTCCAATGGCGGCTGCAAAATCTGTTCCTTTATGAGGTTTCAAAGCAAAACCATAATAAGCAATTCTTCTGTTTAAATTGTATCTTGAAGAAATTCTACTAAATTGTACTGGCGCTTTTAAAAAAGCACGCCTCAAATTTTTTGCTTCCTCATTAAAAAAATCCGTGAATTTTCTAACAGAATCCGTTTCAAATTTAAAAGCATAAAATGGTTCTTTATTGTATTCCATGTAGGCGGCTTTCACATTTTGAATACCCGCATAAATAGTATCATCAATATATTTATCTGTATAAATAACTTTAAATCTATCTCCTTTTTGAAGTCTGTTAAAATCAATGGTCCAAGCATATATTTCATCTGCCATTTTATAAGCAAGGCGCACACTTAATCCTTGATCAACTAAGGCATTTGAAATATTGGTTGTAACAACACCTGTAGCAACTCTTTCAACATATTTAATGGGTTTTCTACTAGTATAGGCATGAATAGAATCATGAAAATTTACCACCACATATTCTTCAACATTGGGTTGATAAATAAAGCATTTAGGAATTTCTAAAGAGTCTTTTGAGCATAAAAGCGTGTAAGGTTTACCCACTTGAAGCCTACGTATATCAAACGTGTCTTTGGCTTTTTCAGCAATATGAAAAATTTTTGGATAGCCTATTTTGTTGCGTTCTAAAATTAATCCGAACGAATCGCCATATCTTATGGTATCGCGCTTTACAATATAATCGTTCAAATTAAAACCAAATTCAAAAACATCCGGCGCCACATAAACAATCTCATTCAGAGCCTCTTCTTCCAGATTATTTTTGACCTCATTTTTACATGCCATAAAGGCCATGGTCAACAAAAAAACTATTAAACTTCTGTTCCCCAATTTTCCAGCTCTTTTTTGGTCCATAATTCTGGAAAAAATATTCTTTTTTGATACTTTGGATGCATATATTTTACCCATTCGCTTCCTCCTGTTGCTTCGGCGGTTTGCCCACCGATATTTAAATAATGATTTGCTGTATTATAATGCGCCATAACCCATTTAATGTTGACTGTGTAGTCATAATGTCTCATGGCTTTTATTAATGTTTTGTTCTTTTTTTCTGCTTGTGGCAAGGTTTTAAATTTAGTCCACAAGTTTTGAGTGTTATAAAACTCGGTAAATCTAATAAATTCTGCTTTGTATTTTTCTTCAAAAACTGTTAATGTGTAACTTTTTTTGCCTGTTTTATAATCTTTTCCTGCTGCTTGCCAATATAAATGCTCAAAGGCATTTTCATAGGATGAGTTTCTATCGATGGTATCTCTAAATCTTTTGTCTATTAAATTGATGAGTTCTGTAGAAGCGAATTCTATTTTCCTGTATTGGGCGCTTTGAAATCCGCTGGCTGGTGTCAGTGCTGTTCTAAATTTATTGTATTGTTCTACATCCATGCCGTCTTTCATAATACTGAAAGACGATGTAAGCATATCAAAATACCTGCTAATACGCATGAGTTTTGACGAAAATAATACTGCATTAATGGGTTCTGTTTTTGCCACTTGCTCAATTTCACCCAAAATCATTTTAAACAATAATTCATTGATTTGGTGATATATAATAAAAACCATTTCATCAGGGAATGAGGTTCGTGGTAATTGTAAATTTAATAAGGTATCTGTGTGAATATAATCCCAATAATTGATGGGCTTACTGTGTAAAAGACCTTCTAAGTGAACCTCTAAATCTTGACCAATATTCTGGAATTTCTCTTTAAGTTGATTGGTTAGTTTTGTGTTCAAAATTTCTAATTATTAACAACTATCTTAAAAGGGTGCTTTAGCCCTTTGAAAGCTTCTAAATCGGCTCGTAGAGAACCTACTCTTAAATCTGCTTTAATGCGCAAAGGTAATTTATTTTTGTCTTTTGATACCCAAAGCGTTAAACTTTCTTCTTCTTTAAAAACACGCCCTGCCATAACGTAAGGCCTAAATTTTAAGGTCTCAATAGTTCCGAAATCTGTATTTATGGTTTCTTCGCCTAGATATTTTAGTTTAAAGCCATAGTTTTCTTCATCAAAAAACATATCAACTCTTACCTCACTACCTATTTTTAAATTGTTGATGTCTAATTTATCTCTAAGATAGTAATAGGTTGATACCATATCTTGAATGTTTGGCGAGGTATCAAACACCTTCTCGGTTTTATTTTTTTTATCATGAACATAGGCTTTTTTATTAGCCTGATCAAAAATGATTTCTAAATTTTTTGTGTGTCCGCCTTCATCAATATCTCTTATAAACTTGTAAGGCAATAAGGTGTGTTTATCAAAATAGCTTTCGTATCGGTCTTTTACTTTAAAAAACCATTTAATCATTCCGGTAGTCCAACCTTTTCCTGTGACATGATAAACGTCTTTATTGTCAAGTTTTATTTCTTTAACAGAAAGTGTGGCATTGCCAGCTTTTAACCACCCGCTATAGCTCATTTTAAATTTAAACCATTCTCCATCACCATACGATTCTGCATTTTGAGCCAATGACCATTGAAAAAAAAATATTGCGATAGCTATAAGTAGTGTCTTCTTCATACGAATTGGGTAATTATAATAGAAACTCTAAGTTAATAATTTTATTACAACTTGCTTATAAATTACAATTACTGTTCCAAAAGTATTAAAACAAAAAAACTCCATCAAAAATTAATGATGAAGTTTTGGTGTTTTATTATTAAATAATCATTAAAGTGTGCCTCTATTGGCTTGCTCTCTTTCTATAGATTCGAAAAGCGCTTTAAAGTTTCCTGCTCCAAAACCTCTTGCTCCCATACGTTGGATAATTTCAAAAAATAGTGTGGGCCTATCTTCAACTGGTTTTGTGAAAATTTGCAATAAATAGCCTTCTTCGTCGGCATCCACCATAATGGATAGCCTTTGAAGTTCGTTCATATCTTCTTTCATCATGCTTTTATGTTCTCCCAATCTTCTTGGAATATCATCATAATAGGCTTGTGGTGGTGGCGGTAAAAATTCAACACCTCTGGCTTTTAACTGTGATACCGTCTTTATAATATCATCCGTAGCAACGGCAATGTGTTGCACGCCGGAATCTTCATAAAAATCCAAATACTCTTCAATTTGGGATTTCTTCTTCCCTTTGGCCGGTTCGTTTATTGGAAATTTGATACGTCCGTTACCATTGCTCATGACTTTACTCATTAAGGCTGAATATTCTGTGTGAATTTGCTTGTCATCAAACGATAAAAAGTTAACAAAACCCATCACGTCTTCGTACCATTTTACCCAAGTATTCATTTGTCCCCAACCTACATTTCCAACCATATGGTCTATAAACTTAAGACCAACCGGCGTTGGATTATACTCGGATTCCCATTTTTTGAAACCTGGCAAAAAAGTGCCTTTATAGTTTTTACGCTCTACAAACATGTGTACCGTTTCGCCATAGGTATAAATACCCGCACGCACAACTTCACCAAACTCATCTTTTTCTACAACAGGTTCCATATAGGATTTGGCACCTCGTTTTGTGGTCTCTTCGTAAGCACTTTTGGCATCATCCACCCAAAGGGCTATGACTTTTACACCATCACCGTGTTTTACTATATGGTTATTAATAGGTGATTGACTGTTTAATGGTGTTGTTAATACCAGTTTTATTTTATCTTGAATTAACACATAACTCACCAAATCTTTTGAACCTGTTTCCAATCCTTTATACGCATAGGATTGAAACCCAAAAGCTGTTTTATAAAAATGGGCCGATTGTTTGGCGTTACCCACATAAAATTCTAAATAGTCTGTACCTAAAAGCGGTAAAAAATCTTGAGCGCCTTCAAATATTTTTTCTAAACCGTAGTTTACGGATTTTACTTCTTTACTCATTTTTTTTAATTTTGAATAGAGAAAATAGAACAGAGAGAAAAGACTTTTAGAGTTTATTTTGAAAACCCACTGTCATTTTTTGAAACTCTTCTATTTTTTCTTCAATCTTTATTAATTGTTCTATTGTAATATAATTTCTTTTCAAAGCAATTATCAATTGTGTTTCAAGTTCAAATGATGATCCTAGAGAAATGTCAATGAAATGAGAAAAAGATTTGTCTGATCTAGAAGAACCTTCGGCAATATTACTAGGAATAGAAACTGAACTTCTACTTATTTGAGAAGATAAACCAAATTTTTCATCCAATGGAAAATCTTTCATTAGCTCAAAAACATCGTCAACAATTTCAATTCCTAACTCCCAAATTTTCAAATTCTTGTAATTATGTCTTTTTCTATTATTCATAGTCTATTTTCTTGGTTCTTGTTTCTCAACTCTTTTATTCCAACCAAGATTTATAATAATCTTCATCGGCTATTTTCATAGCTTCTTCTGTAATTTGTAAAGGTTTAAAGGTGTCAACCATAACCGCAAGTTCATCGGTTTTTGTTTTACCTATACTTCGCTCTGTGGCTCCTGGATGTGGTCCATGCGGAATTCCTGCGGGATGTAATGAAATATGCCCGGTGGCAATATCATTTCTGCTCATAAAATCGCCATCTACATAATATAAAACCTCATCACTATCGATGTTGCTATGATTGTATGGAGCAGGAATGGATTGCGGATGATAGTCGTACAACCTTGGCACAAAGCTACAAACCACAAAGGCATCTGTTTCAAACGTTTGATGCACTGGCGGCGGCTGATGAATACGCCCAGTTATGGGTTCAAAATCATGAATGGACAACGCGTACGGATAGTTGTAGCCATCATATCCAACCACATCAAATGGATGTGAAGCATACACCATATCAAAAATGTCATTCTGCTTTTTAACTTTTATTAAAAAGTCTCCGCTCTCATTATAGGTTTCCAGTTCTTGAGGCTGCCGAATATCGCGTTCGCAAAATGGAGCATGCTCTAAAAGTTGACCGAACCAATTTCGGTAACGTTTTGGGGTATAAATGGGTCGGCGCGATTCCACAATAAAGAGTCTGTTATCTTGAGTATCAAAATCAATTTTATAAATAACGCCTCTTGGAATTAAGAGATAATCACCGTATTTAAAGTCAAGATTCCCTAGATGTGTCCGTAATTTTCCTGTTCCTTTATGAATAAAGATTAATTCGTCGGCATCGGTATTTTTATAAAAATACGCTTTGGTTGATTGTTTTGGTGCTGCCAGAATAATGGAGCAATCACTATTGGTTAAAACTGTTTTTCTGCTTTCTAAATAATCATTCTCTGGTTTAACCTGAAACCCAAGAAATCTATATGACTGCATGTGGTTTGCTTTGGCTATTTTAGGAGCCACATGGTATTGACCTTTTATTTCTTTAACCTGTGTTGGTCTTTGTTCGTGATAACTATTGGTGGACATACCATCAAAACCAATGGTACCAAATAGCTGTTCAGAATACAAACTACCATCTGGCTTTCTGAATTGTGTATGTCTTTTGGGTGGAATGTTTCCTAATTTATGATAAAATGGCATTTTTTAAAATTTTAAGATTAGAAAATAAAGCTTAAAAATGTAAGTCCTTAAACTTTAAAAAGATACGTAAAATTATGATAAAAGCCTTCTCATTCAGGATTTCTCTTGATGAGGTAATGTAAAAATTGTAGTAAACCTTGCCAAAAAAGATTCATATACTAACAAATATCGTAAAAATTTGCTAACTAAGAATGGTATCAATGCCTTTTAACCAATCCTTAAGATTAGTTTCATTGGTATTAAAAGCCAAACTGCCATTTCCATAAGGTTTGTACTTTTCTAGTTTGGTGACTTTAAAAAATCCAACCACAGGAATTTGAGCAGCACTAGCTAAATGCATTACGCCATTATCTGCTGCAATAAAAATGGCCGTATTGGCAATAAGAGCACACATTTCCCTAACATCTTTACTGTAAAGGTTTGGTGCTGAAAAATTAATTTTTGATACATTTTCAATGGGCAATAATTCAATAACGTTAAACTCAGTATAATCTTTAAGCAAACGATTGTATAATGTCATCCACCATGCTTCATCATAAATTTTATCGCCTGTTGCATTGGTGTAAATACAAATACTTGGTTTATCATTTTTTACAATTTCATCTAAAATGGATTTTCCTTTTGCAATCTCAGATTTGCTAAGTTTGATGTTTAGCGTTGGAATTGGTTTGGTGTTTTCGGCAAATCCAAGCTTACTTAAGTAGGCTCTTAAATTATAAATAGGATATTTTGATATATGTTCATAATCATCAAAGGTGTGTTGAATAGAATCGTTTACTTCGCCAAAAACCTTAAATTTACCCTTTGCCAATTGCGTTGATAATCTTCCAGATGACGAGTTTTTATCGCCATTAATAACCAAGTCATAATCCTGTTTTTTTAGGCTGAACCAGCACAATATGTACTTTATTAAATTGCTAAAAGGCTTTCTGGGGAGTTGAATAATCTTATCAATATTAGTATAATTTTCAAACACAGCATTTGCAACGCCCCCTTTTACAAAAAGATCAATTTTACAATCGGGAAACGTGTTAATAACCTCTTGCACAAGAGGCGTAAGCAGCAATTGATTTCCAAGTCTCTGATTGGGTCTAGAGATCAATATCCTTTTTATCTTTGGGATAACTCCTAAGCTTGAGGTGGTTTTATGATGCGAATTCCCAATATTTTTGGTTAACCCCTTCATTAACCACATTCTGAATTTATTGATTCGTTTAGATACTTTCATTTTTTAAAACATTATCATATCATTTAGTTTGAATTTTATTTTAAATAAGCAATAAAATAAGATGTGTTTCTTCTTATCAAATTTAAATAGGCTTCGACAAAGCTGCTTAATGACTAAAATATTGCATGTTTTTTACAAAACTTAGATGATTTTCAACAAAAGTAAATGATTAAGAATTTTTAGCCTAATACGATAATAGTTTCTGTTTTTTTATTTATCTAGTTAAAACCAAAAACCAATATTAAAAAACCAAAAATTATTTTTTGTTTCGGGAGACCAAGTATATTTTGCTTCAATGGGGCCTAGAAAAGTTTCAATGGCATACCCAATGGCATAGCCAGAGTAAGTAGGCGACGTAATCCATTCGCCAGTTTCAAAAATGTTGTCGTCAATATTTGCAAAATTTGCAGCTGCCGTAATGTATTGATTTTTAAAAACATTATAATTTCCAGTAATGGTTCCTTTTACAAAGCTGTTACCAGCTAAAGACACGTAATCATATCCATAAAAAGAAGAAAAATTATTTATAAAATTTTTACCGTAGCCACCAATGGCAAAATGTAAATAGTTAATGGATTGATCGCCTATTCTAAATCCTCCAGAAGATTCTAAATTTAAACTAAGATTATGGGTTAACTTAATTGCATACCCAAGATCTGCTTTAGCAATTGAAACATTTTCAAAATTGCCATTGATCCCAGAAGATCCTATATACCAATGAAAATCCCCATCAAAATAAACACCTTTTGTTGGGTAAAAAGGGTTGTCATAAGTGTCTAATTTTAGCTTACTAAAGAGACTGAAATAATTCGTGTTTTCAAATATAATTTGTTCATTTTGTGTTTCGGAAGATAAGGTTTGGGATTTGATTTTTAACCTTTTATGTTCAAAACCAGCTTTTACTGCAAAATCATTTGCTAATAACGTTTGAAGATAGATTTGATTGGTTTGATCTTGCAAATTAACATCAATTCTATTTAATCCATCCACAATGGGTATCGATTCGTCAAATAACAATCTAGGATTCACGTTTCTTTCAAACTGATTGAACCATGATTTTAATCCAATACTAAAATAAAACCCTTTGTCAATAAAATAATCAAAATCATATCTTACGTTATCCCCTAAAATGATGTCTAATAAGACCTCGTCATTATCTGTTATAAATCTTTTTTTTGTAATATTTATTAATGCGGCACTTTTATACAATCCATCATAATGTAAGCCTAATTTTAAATAAGTAGTGTTCTCATCTTCTATTAAATTGGCCAAAAGGTTGAAGGTATTTTTTTTATGGGTTGGAATTAATTCATAATAAAACGCATCAAAATTATTGGTTGACATTAAATTACTGATATTATTGGTAAATTTTTTATAGCTAATTTTGGTAGGTTTTTTTAGTTTTAATTTTCCCAAAAGGTAAGATCTGGTATATCGGTTATTTCCAGTAAATGATTTTTCATCGATAGTTAAACTATCTATAATCCTTACTTTTGGTTTTTGAACGATTGTTTTTGAGCTATCAACCAAATTTTTTAATGCCTCTATTTTTAATAACGTTGCCTTAAATCCGTTAGATATAATGGCTTTTCCAGAATCAAATGATAAAACAGAAAAGGCTTCAATATCTGGTTTAACATAAATATCTGTGAGTTCCTTTTTTAACTTCATAGCTTCAATTGTCCTAAAATTATTGATTTGTAACAATATTTCTTGGGCTGCATCAAGCTTTGTTCTGTCCTTTAAACCATCTTGCACATCTACACCAATAATAACATCAACACCTTTTGATTTTAATTCCTCAACGGGATAATTGTTTGTGACGCCACCATCAATAAATATTTTATTATCAATTTCAACAGGCTGAAATAATGATGGGAATGCGCCGCTTGCTGTGATAGCTTTTGCAAGATTTCCGTGGTCTAAAATAACGGGTTGTCCTGTTTCAATATTGGTTGCCACACAGAAAAAAGGAATAGGGAGTTTGCTAAAGTCTTTTTCGTAAGAAACGTGCAAAGTAAGTTTATACAATAAATTATATAAATTTTGCCCTCTAGACAAGGCCGAAGGTAAATTAATTTTTAAATGCTCAAAAGGAAAACTGACAGCATATTTTTCGCTGTTTTTACGTTCGTTCAGCGACGCTGTGCTTCGAGGGGATTTATCGTTTATTAGAATATCAAAATCTGAACTATTAAAAATAGAATCTAATTGGTTTCCCGAATATCCCGAAGCATATAAAGCACCTATTATGGCTCCCATACTGGTACCCGCAACATAATCTATTTTTACGCCTAAACTATCAATAACTTTAAGAACCCCAATATGAGCTAAACCCTTGGCGCCGCCACCACTTAAAACCAATCCAACTTTGATATCATCCTGTTCCAAATGTTGAGAATACGCATGAACGTTTACAAGCACTAATACTGTGAATAAAAAATGTTTCATGCGTTTATTGTTATTGTTTTCATAGTGCAGATGTTGTCATTTGCCAATAATGATTTGAATGAATATCTATTTTTTTATTATGACACATTTCATTGGTTATGATAATAATTATAAATTTTTTCTGCTCTTGAAACGCCAACAACAGATTCTAACTCATCCAGCTTTGCATTGGCTACTCGCTTTGCTGATTTAAATTGTTTTAATAACTCCAAAACTGTTTTTTCACCTATACCAGAAATGGTTTCCAATTCTGTATTTAAAGCACTTTTACTGCGCCTATTGCGGTGATGTTCAATACCAAAACGATGGGCTTCATTTCTTAATTGCTGTATAATTTTTAACGTTTCGCTTTTCTTGTCTAAATATAAGGGAATTGGATCATTTGGATAGAATAATTCTTCTAAACGTTTGGCAATGCCTATAATAGCTATTTTTCTTCTTAGCTTTAATTCATCTAAAGCTTTTAAGGCTGATGATAATTGCCCCTTTCCTCCATCAATAATTATTAATTGTGGAAGCACCTGATTTTCGTCCAACATTCTTTTATATCGCCTATAAACCACTTCTTCCATAGATGCAAAATCATTAGGTCCTTCAACTGTTTTGATATTGAAATGCCGATAGTCTTTTTTGCTTGGCTTTCCATTTTTAAACACCACGCAAGCCGCAACAGGATGGGTTCCTTGTATATTGGAATTATCAAAACACTCTATATGAATAGGTTCTACTGAAAGACGTAAATCTGTTTTCATTTGTGCCATAATTCTGTTAACATGCCTGTCTGGATCGGTAATTTTTATTTGTTTAAACCGTTCCATTCTATAGTATTTGGCATTGCGCAGAGATAAGTCTAAAATATGTTTTTTGTCTCCTAACTTTGGAATGGTTACTTTAACTTCAGCTCCTAAATTAACTTGAAAAGGCACATATATTTCTTTAGAATTGGAATGAAAACGTTGTCTTATTTCTGTAATAGCAAGTTCTAACAACGCTTGGTCTGATTCGTCCAATTTTTTCTTTATTTCAAGGGTATGTGAACGAATGATGGAACCGTATGATAGTTGCAAAAAATTAATATAACCATAACTTTCATCACTTACTATTGAAAATACATCAACATTACTAATCTTAGGATTTACAACCGTAGATTTTGCCTGATAATTTTCAAGGACTTCAATCTTCTCTTTTATTTTTTGGGCATCTTCAAAATGCATGTTTTCGGCATATTGCCTCATTTGAACTTTAAATTGTGATAAAGAATCTTTAAAATTTCCTTTTAAAATTTCTTTAATTGCAATGATGTTTTTGCTGTATTCTTCCACTGTCTCAAATCCTTCACAAGCGCCTTTACAATTGCCTAAATGATATTCTAAACATACTGAATATCTTCCATTTTCAATTTTTTCTTTTGCTAAATCAAAATTACAAGTTCTTAATGGGTACAGGCCTTTAATTAAATCTAACAAGGTAGAAACCGTTTTCATACTAGTATAAGGACCAAAGTATTCACTGCCATCTTTAATAACCCGCCTTGTAGAAAATACTCTGGGAAAACGTTCGTTTTTAATACAAATCCAAGGATATGATTTATCATCCTTAAGCAATACATTATATCGTGGTTGATATTTTTTTATTAAGTTGTTTTCTAACAGCAAAGCATCGGTTTCTGTATCGACCACAATGTGTTTAATGGTAACAATTTTTTTTACTAAAACCCTAGTTTTGCCGTTTTCATGGGTTTTTGTAAAGTACGAACTAACCCTTTTTCTTAAATCTTTAGCTTTCCCTACATAAATAATGGTTCCGTCGGCATCAAAATATTGATAAACACCTGGTTGATGTGGTAGGGTTTGCAGTTGAATTTCTAAAGCAGGATTCGTCATAAAATCAAAGATAACACTTATCCAAAAACAATTCAATGGTTACCAATATTTGAATTGAATTTAACATTTTTTTTTTATTACCTTGCAAGACTATTTTTAACTTAAAAAATGCCTAAAAAACTCATTGGAAGAATAGATAAAGCCGATTTTCCGTTGTTTGATTTATTTGATATTGATGTAAAAATTGACACAGGTGCTTATACCTCATCCATACATTGCCATAAGGTTATTGTTGAAGATGATTTGCTAAAATGCACTTTTTATGACAAAGGTCATCCGCATTATAATGGCAAAGAAATCATTTTTAAAACCTATGACCTAACCAAAGTAAAAAGCAGTAACGGCATGGTACAAGAACGCTATAAGGTTAAAACAACCATTTTTATATTTAACAAAAAATATAAAATAAATTTAACCTTGAGCACCAGAGACGATATGAAATATCCCATTTTAATTGGGAGACGTTTTTTAAATAAAAAATTTGTAGTAGACGTCCATTTAAAAAATTTATCTTTTGAAAATAAAGCAGAAAAAAGCAACCAATGAACATTATAATCTTATCTAGAAATCCAAAATTATATTCAACACAACGATTGGTTGAAGCGGCCACGCAAAGAAAACACGAGGTTCAAGTGATTGACCCTTTAATGTGTGAAATAATTATTGAAAAAAAGAATCCAGCGGTTATTTATAAAGGAAAACATTTGGAACATGTTGATGCCATTATTCCAAGAATTGGTGCCTCTGTAACTTTTTACGGAACCGCCGTGGTTAGGCAATTTGAAATGATGAAAGTCTTTTCTACCGTTGAATCTCAAGCTTTAGTAAGATCTCGTGATAAATTACGAAGTTTACAAGTACTCTCGCGCGCAGGGTTAGGCATGCCAAAAACCGTGTTTTCAAACTATACCAAGGATGTTGCCGAGGTTATTAATTATGTTGGTGGAGCGCCATTGATTATAAAATTATTAGAAGGCACTCAAGGATTGGGCGTTGTTTTAGCTGAAACAAATAATGCCGCAGAATCTGTTTTGGAAGCTTTTAATGGCTTACAAGCGCGAGTGATTGTTCAAGAATTTATTAAAGAATCTAAAGGAGCTGATATTAGAGCTTTTGTGGTTGATGGCAATGTGGTTGGTGCCATGAAACGCCAAGGAAAAGACGGCGAGTTCAGATCCAACTTACACAGAGGTGGCAGTGCTACCATCATTCAGCTTTCTGAAGAAGAGGAAAATGCTGCTTTAAAAGCTGCCAAAGCTCTAGGGTTAGGGATTTGTGGCGTTGATATGTTGCAATCTGCTCGAGGACCATTAATATTGGAAGTCAATTCTTCTCCTGGCTTGGAAGGCATTGAAGCCGCTACCAAAAAAGATATTGCCAAAAGCATCATTCGATATATTGAACGAAACGTTTAAGTAGTTTTTTATGACTAAGAATTTCAAAAAAAATATTTCAATTTTAGGTCATGACATTCCATTAGGAACTTCAAAAGAAATCAATTTTAACATTGCTAAACTTCACACGGCAACCATTATAGAAGTTCCTGTGATTATTGAACGTTCAAAAAAAGCTGGCCCTACCATTTTATTTACAGCTGGTATTCATGGCGATGAAATTAATGGGGTAGATATTGTACGACAGATCATTTCAAAAAAAATTAATAAACCAAAAAGAGGCAGCATTATTTGTATGCCCATTTTAAACGTTTTTGGTTTTTTAAACAGCTCCAGGAGTTTCCCCGATGGTCGTGATTTAAATCGTGTGTTTCCAGGTTCTGCCAATGGTTCGTTAGCCAGTCGAGTAGCCAACAGATTAATGACTGAAATTATTCCTGATGTAGATTTAATTATTGATTTTCATACAGGTGGCGCTAGCCGGTTTAATGCTGCTCAAATTAGAATTGTTAAAGATAAACCTGAATTGGAAGCATTAGCGTCTGTTTTTGGTGCTCCTTTTACTTTGTATTCAAGCAATATTGGAAAATCGTTTAGAAATGCTTGTCATCAATTAGGGAAACCTATCTTGTTGTTTGAAGGTGGAAAATCGTTTTTTGTAGATGATACTATTTCAAAAGTGGGCATTGAAGGTGTAAAACGTATTTTAAGCCATTTTGATATGCTTAATCCAAAGAAAACGGTAAGTCCTCCAAAAGACTCCACCGTTTTTGTAGATGAAAGCAAGTGGATTCGAGCCAAACACTCCGGCATGTTTAAGGCTCAAGTTGCTATGAACACTAAGGTTTCTTTTAATACGGTTTTAGGACAAATTACAGATCCATACGGAAAAGTACACCATCATGTTAAATCGACCATTGAAGGCTATATCATCAATGTCAATGAAGCATCGTTGGTGTATCAAGGCGATGCTTTGTTTCATATTACCACCAAGATTAAAAGTTAAAGTTCGTGTTATGACAAAACGGGCGTTACGAAAAAAATATAAAGCACTTCGCAGTCATTTATCTGAAAATCAAATAGATGATTTAAGCATCTCTATCGCAAATCAATTATTAAAATTGCCTATTTGGGAACCTATTTATTACCATCTTTTTTTAACTATTGAAGCACAAAAAGAGGTCAATACCGATTATATTTTAAATATTCTATCAGGAAAAGATAAAAACATAGTGATTTCAAAAAGTGATTTTGAAACAGGATTAATGACACATTTTTTGTTAACTGATAACACTGTCATTAAAAAAAACAGTTATAACATTCCTGAACCTGTTGATGGCATTGAGATTTCAAACGATAATTTAGAGGTTGTTTTTATTCCGCTTTTGGCCTTTGACACATTAGGCAATCGTGTAGGATATGGCAAAGGATTTTACGACCGTTTTTTGGCCAACTGTAAGCCTGAAACCATCAAAATTGGACTTTCCTTTTTTGAAGCCGAAACCGAAATTACCGATGTTTTTGAAAGTGATGTGAAATTAGATTATTGCGTAACTCCAGAGAAAATCTATTCGTTTAATTAATACAACTTTCGCAATACGTTTTTCTTAGAAAAGAATCTTCCAACAGCTGAAATGTAACCCCGCCTTGTTCTATTGAATTAAACAATTTACAAAATCGTTCTTTGTTCAGGTTATTAGCATTAAGTAAAATGGTCCTATAATCTGAATCTTGAGTGAATTCTTTATTAATTAATGTTAAGTTTAAATAATAAAACAACAAATCTTCATCAATATCAATACTTCTAGCTTTATTTTCTAACAATTCTACAGACATATCGGTATTTCCGTAGTAGCTAAAAAATTGAGCCAAACTTAAATAATCATAATCAGAAAATGGGAAGTCTTTATAATGGCCATTAATATAAACAACAGACTTGTCTTTGGTAGCATACTCTCTTTTTCGCATAGCGTTTTCGGCTTTTATAATATGAAAATTAACCGTCATTTTTGTAATAAGCGAACTATGTATGCCATAGTTTTTTAAAGCGGTTATTTGATTTTTTAATTGGGTTTCGTCAATTTCAATGGCATTAAAACGCCAAAGTTTAATTTTTATAGCGGCTATATTATATTTTACTTCGCCATCTTTTGGAACTAGTTTTTCAAGTTCTAACAATTCATTATAAACTATTAATGCCTGTCTTACATTTAGCATATATTTAAAAGCTGAATTTTTATTAAGTATTTTAGCAAAAGTTGCTTGTTTAGGTATTTGCATTTTTTGCAAAAACTCGGGAGCTAATTCTTTGTTTTTTAATTTTTCGAAAATAGAATTTTGAAGATCTTTGGCTTCAACCAATTGTTCTAAACTTATGGCTGTATTAAATTTTGCAAGCAGTTCTTCGGAAGACATGTTTAAGTATTTGTCCTTCTTTTCCAATTCAAGCTCTAAAACAGCCTTTCTGTGACGTTTTAAAATAGATTCTATATCTTTTGAAAATTGTCCTACTAATTTTGCTTTTACTTGGCTTTTGGTTAAGTTACTTAAGCTTTCAAATGGCGTTCCCTTAATATCGTTTAAAAATTCAACCCAATTTTCTGAAGATGAAACGCTCGTTTTTATGGTTGGTTTTTGAAAGGTTTGTAAGGCAGCCACAATACTATTTGCTCGTTGTTCCTGTAACTCTATATTTCTATCTAAACGACCTTCAACGGATGAATAGGCCTTAATTTTGATGGTTTTAATATAATAATCGGTTAATCTTAAGGAATCGTAAATAGGTTTTATATCGTCTTGAGAATATTCAGATTTATTTTTTTCAAAAGGGATTTTGAATTTTAAAGTTTTATTTTTTAAGATAAACCCCTCTTTTTCAGACGATTTTATTTGCTTTGAATGGTAGGTTAAAGAATCTAAATACATTCCCATATCCAACAAATCCCATGCATAGGATTCTAAATCGTAAATCACATAATATTGGCACAAATTTTTATTACTTAAAAATAGGATATTGTATTCTAACTCGTCGTTAAGAAACCCTTCTGGAACTTTCCCTAAATACACTCTAAATAGGCCTTCCCCACTTGGTTTTAAACCGCTCCGTAAAGCTTGAGAGTAAACTGGTTTAAGTAAAAAACCTCTAATTTGGGTGTTTTCCATGGTTGTGATATCACAGGCATATCGGTCTTTCAAAACAATATCAACAGCCAATCCATCACCCGAATTTTTAAATAGGAGATTAAACCAGTTTTTGTCATTAATTTCAAAATAAAGATTGGTTTTTTCTCTCTTTATGGAAAATTTAACCTCTTTGGGTTTTTGGTTAAATATTTGAAAACACAGCTGGCATTTTTGGTCTCTATCGTTACCAGGAAAATTAATATCATAGGTGTTTTGAGAGACTAGGATATTTATTGATAGTAAAAATAGGATTGAAAACAGGTGTTTACCTTTCATTCTTTAAGGAATTATTTTTAAGTTTTAATACCTTAAAGTTAGTAAATACTAAAAAGTTATACAATACTTACTTACGCGTATTTTAACTTTGCAGTGTATTTTTAGGAAATGCCTTTTTGTTAAACACCAAAAGCATTACAAAGCCTGTACTTATTGCCATATCGGCCACATTAAAAACAGGTTCGAAAAAGGTGAAGAATTGGCCACCAAAAAACGGTATCCATTCTGGTAAATAGCCTTTCCAAAGTGGAAAATATAGCATATCAACCACTCGTCCATGAAGTAAGCCATCATAGCCTCCTTCTTTGGGTAGAAACGTTGCGATTTGACCATGACTATCGTTAAAAAGCATGCCATAAAATACAGAATCTACAATATTGCCTAAAGCTCCAGAAAAAATAAATGCAATGGCTAAAAGCAATATTCTAGGGCTATTCTTTTTGGTGGCGTCTAACAGCCAATAGCCAATGCCTACAATAGCCACTATTCTAAAAACCGTTAAAGCAATTTTTGCGGTTCTATCAGAAATAAAGGAAATAAAATCGCTGATTTTTGTTCCCCAAGCCATGCCGTCATTCTCTACAAAATAAATTTTAAACCAATTAAATACTTGGTATTCATCACCTAATGCAAAGTGCGTTTTTATGTAAATTTTACTTATTTGATCTATAAGTAATATAAGCGTTATAAGGAAGACAGACTTTTTTAAGGACATACTATTAAAAAATTAAAACGTCTCAATCCCGAGAGTTGTTGGGAGAGACGTTTCAAATATATTATTAAAAATAATTACTATTGCATATTTTTAGCTTCAATGCTTAATGTTGCATGTGGCACCAGTTTTAAACGTTCTTTATTAATAAGCTTACCTGTTACTCTACAAACACCATAGGTTTTGTTTTCAATTCTAATTAAGGCGTTTTTTAAATCGCGTATAAACTTTTCCTGTCTAATGGCTAATTGTGAATTGGATTCTTTACTCATTACTTCACTGCCTTCGTCAAATGCTTTAAAGGTTGGTGATGTGTCTTCAGTACCGTTGTTATGATCATTCATATAGGCACTTCTAATAAGCTCTAAATCGTTTTGTGCTTTTTGTATTTTTTCTTTGATTAGCTCCTTAAACTCTGCTAAATCTTTATCTGAGTATCTTACTGTATCTGAGTTCATAATTTCAATGTTTTTTTATAAACAATTTTGTGTTGACATCATCAAACGCAATTTCTACACCATTGTCTATTTGTTCAATAATTTCTAATTCTTCTGTTAATGTTTCCGCCTTAATATACGCTATATTTTTATTTACGGCCTTTATAATATAATCATCTTTTTGAAGTTGTACATCAATTCTATCGGTAACTTCAAAACCTGAATCTTTACGCAAATTTTGAATTCTGTTTACCAACTCACGAGCAATCCCTTCTTTATGTAAATCATCGGTAATGGTAACATCTAAAGCTACTGTTAAAGAGCCTTCGTTTGCAACCAACCATCCTTCAATATCTTGTGATGTAATTTCTACGTCTGTGCGTTCTAAAGTAATATTTTTTCCATTAATCGCAACTTCTAAAAAGCCATTTTGTTCTATTTTGTTAATATCTTCTGATGTAAAGTTGATTACTGCAGCAGCAATGGCTTTCATATCTTTCCCAAAACGTGGCCCAAGAGTTTTAAAATTTGGTTTAATTTGTTTAACAAGCATTTCAGAAGCATCTTCTAATAGTTCTATTTCTTTAATATTTACTTCGTGTTTTATTAATTCTGAAACAGCCAAAATCTCTTCCTTTTGCTGAATATTGTTTACAGGAATCATGATTTTTTGAAGTGGCTGACGCACTTTGATTTTTTCTTTTGCTCTTAACGACAATACTAAGGACGATATGGTTTGGGCTTGTTCCATTTTGCGTTCTAAAGAGGTATCAATATAAGAACTATTATAGTCTGGAAAATCTGCCAAATGAACACTTTCAAAAGCTTCTTTTTTAGTAACAGCATTTAAATCCATATATAATTTGTCCATAAAGAACGGCGCAATAGGTGCTCCTAACTTTGCAATGGTAAGCATACAGGTGTATAGCGTTTGGTAAGCAGAAATTTTATCGGTTTGGTAATCGCCTTTCCAGAAACGTCTTCTGCTTAAA
>PFKE01000067.1 GCA_002784145.1 Flavobacteriaceae bacterium CG_4_10_14_3_um_filter_33_47
CATAACAGGCTTTACGGTGCTTTCGGGCAAGTCGGCAATTTTAATGTACATTAAGCCATCTACCGAATTATTGAATAAGGGATCGACGTTAAAAGCCATAAGGCGTGCATTTTGTTTGATGTATTTTTTTAATAGCACGGGCAAGCGCAAAGCACCCGGTTCAATCTCATCAATAATTTTATCGAACTTATTTAAATCGGCTTCAGTTTCATCAAACACAAAATCTTTATCGGCATCTTTAAGCTTCACTTTAAATTCCTTTTTTGGGTGCACATATTGGGCTAAATAAGGATCGTAATAATGCGATTTCATAAACTCAATCATCAACGATTTTGAGAAATTTGAAAACTGATTGCTGATACTTACGCCCCCTATTAAAAATTTATGCTCAGGAAAACGCAACGTGGTGTGTACAATACCTTTCCAAAGTAAAAATAAGGGCATGGGCTTTTGTTGATACTCTTTAATGATAAAGGCTCTTCCCATTTCAATGGATTCACTCATCATTTTATACAGCTCGGGCTCAAACCTAAAAAGATCTTGGAGGTAAAACCCATCGATGCCATATTGTGCAAATATTTTTGAACCAAGTCCCATTCTGTAAGCTCCAGCAATTAATTTGGCCTCATTATCCCAAAGAAACATGTGGTGGTAATAGGTATCAAATGCATCAAGGTCAATGGCTTCATTGGTACCTTCACCAACTTCTCTAAAAGTTATTTCACGCAATCGGCCAATTTCTCTTAATATATTGGGTATTTTATTGGGTTGAGATAAAAACACTTCGTAGTTTTTACTTTGTAGTAACCTAAAATCTCCTTTTCTAAGAGCTTCAACCTCTTTAGTCATGACTTCTTGAGAGATTGGCGTTACAATACGTTTAGGGATTTTAGTGACTTTTAAAGAAGATGAAATATTATCTAATATTTTAGGTTTTTCTTCAAAAGAGTTTGAAAGCATGTATGTTTTTCTTCTTAAAAAATCACAGAATTCTTCAAGGCTTGCATGTTCTTTTTGATCGGCAACTGAAATAGGTTTTCCAATTCTAACTTTAATAACGCGACGTTTTTGAGTTAACAATTCAGAAGGTAATTTAGCGGTTCTTAACGTGTCGCTGATTTTTGAAAGTTTATAAAAAAGTCGGCTATTTTTGGCGTGAAAATAAATAGGAACAACAGGTACTTCAGCTTTTTTAACCAATTTCATGGCAGCTTCTTCCCAAGGTTTATCTACCACTAGCTTGCCATCACGATATGTTGAAACTTCTCCAGCAGGAAAAATACCAAGCGGATGACCTTCTTTTAAATGCAAAAGAGAATTTTTAAATCCTGAAACACTAGACTTCACATCTTTTCTATCCTCAAATGGATTTACAGGCATGATGTAAGGTTTTAATGGTTCAATTCTATGCAATAAAAAGTTGGCAATTATTTTAAAATCTTTGCGTTGTTCAAGCATTAATTTTAATAACAAAATACCATCAATACCACCAAGAGGGTGATTGGATATGGTAATGTAAGCACCTTCTTTTGGCAAGCGTTTTAAATCCTCCTCTGGAATTTCAAATTTAATTTGAAAATCATCCAAAATGCTATTTAAAAACGTTAGGTCTTTAAGGTGTTTATTCCGGTTATAAATTTTGTTAAGTGTGGATATTTTTAACAGCTTTATAAGTAGCCAACCTATAAAAGTGCCAATAAAACCGTAATTATCAACATTGATAACTTTAGCAACTTCTTTTGCTGTAACTAAACCGGTTTCTGCTTGCTTGGTCATACCTACAAACCTAATCAATTTTTTTATTTTTTAACGCTAATATGTTGGCTGTATTTCAAGCTTTTTAAATGTTTAAAAACAACAAATGCAACACAACGATTAAAGCGTTACCATTTGAACGGTTTCTTGAGTTAATTGTTTTAATAATATGGTTTTATCTTGTTCTAATTGTTGAATAGAAGTTTCTGAATAATTTCTAATGGTATAAAGAGACACCTCTTCATGACAGGTTACTTTAAATTTTGCCTTTAAATGATGCAATAATTTTTCAAGATTGCTATAAAGATTGTCAACACAAACAGAAAAACTAATGGCAGAATTCTGGAT
Organism: Flavobacteriaceae bacterium CG_4_10_14_3_um_filter_33_47; assembly: GCA_002784145.1. GTDB lineage: Bacteria > Bacteroidota > Bacteroidia > Flavobacteriales > Flavobacteriaceae > Yeosuana. The sequence continues at coordinate 2,104 of PFKE01000067.1, forward strand.
GACATCTACTTTCATTTTATACAAATGAAGCAAACTAAAAATTTCACTAATATTTTCTTCAACGATGTATGAAAAATCCAATGAAGAAAGCGATATCAACACCTGACTTTTTTTAACAATAAAGCAAGGGATATTGGGTTCAAGTGGTGTTCCTTTACCAACTTTAGTGCCTGGGTTTTCAGGATTTAAAAAAGATTTTACATACAACGGAATTTCTTTGCCTTGAAGTGGCTGCAGTGTTTTTGGGTGAATAACCGAAGCTCCATAAAATGCTAATTCAATAGCTTCTCTGTAAGAAATTTTATTGAGTAACTGGGCGTTTTCAAAATACCTCGGATCTGCATTTAAAACGCCTGGCACGTCTTTCCAAATGGTTACACTTTCTGCATTGAGGCAATAGGCAAAAATAGCGGCAGTATAATCGCTGCCTTCTCTACCTAGTGTTGTAGTAAAATTATTGGGGTCACTTCCTAAAAACCCTTGCGTAATATGTAAGGTTGAGCTTTTAAATTTTGCGGTTATTAAAGTTTGGGTCGCATCCCAGTTTACATTGGCTCTTCGATAATAATTGTCTGTTTTAATGCATTCCCTAACATCTACCCAAATGTTTTTTATTTCAATCTCATTTAAATAATGACTTATGATTAATGTAGAAACTAATTCGCCATAGCCAATGACTTGATCATACACAAAATTATAATCGGGCGATTTATTTGTGTTTAAAAAGTTGTTTAATTCATCAAATAAGGTAGAGACTTCTTTAAACACGTTATGCTGTTCATTTTCCCGACTGCTATCGAAGTCAAATAAATCCAAAAGAATAGCATTGTGGTATTTTTTAACTTCCTGGATTGAGCTTTGTAATTCTGCCTTGTTTTTAAAGTAGTTATTAATTACAATTTCCAGAGCGTTGGTGGTTTTACCCATGGCAGACACGACGACCAAGGTTTTTTTGTAACCCACTTTTTGTAATACAGACGCCAGATTCTTTACACCATGAGCATCTTTTACTGAAGCGCCTCCAAATTTAAATACTTGCATTACAGTTTCTTTATATAATTTTTTATGGCTTGCTCATTTAAATGAACCACCTTCCAATCTCTCATAATATGGGCGCCTTTTTTTAAATAAAAATCAATAGCAGGTGTATTCCAATCTAATACTTCCCAATTAATGCGTTTTACCCCTAATTGATAACCATATTTTACAACTTCATCTAATAACTTGGATCCTATTCCAGAACCTCTCATCTTTTCACTTACTATTAAATCTTCTAAATGAAGTGCTTTTCCTTTCCATGTAGAATACCGGTTATAAACCAATGCCAACCCTTCAATGTTGCCATTCGCTTCTGCAACAAAACAGTGAAACAAAGGAAACTCTCCAAATCCATCATTTTCTAAATCACTTACCGTAAGCTCTACCTCATCTGGCTCCTTCTCAAAAATAGCTAATTCATTAATCAGGTTAAAAACCTGTTTCATGTCGTTTTTATGAGCGCTTCTAATCGTAAATTCCATTATTTTTAATTTAACTCAAAGATAGACTAAAGTTCTTTATTTATAAACTAGAAAATATAACGAAAACGTTGTAGTTCGATTAAAAAAGACAGATATTTGCAAACAAATCTAGCTTTTATGATAAAAAAAAATCAAACCCTTGGAGAATTTATTATTGGAAATCAGGCCTCTTTTAAATATTCTTCAGGTGAATTATCAAGCCTTTTAAATTCTATTCGCTTAGCGGCCAAAGTGGTTAATCATGAGGTTAATAAAGCGGGATTGGTTGACATTATAGGCGCAGCGGGGGATGTTAATATTCAAGGCGAAAATCAACAAAAGTTGGATGTTTATGCCAATGATAAGTTTATTCAAACCTTAACAAACAGAAACATTGTTTGTGGCATTGCCAGTGAAGAGGAAGACGATTTTATTTCAATAAATAGCATAGACGAAAACCACCAAAACAAATACATTGTGCTTATTGACCCGTTGGATGGTTCGTCTAACATAGATGTAAACGTATCTGTTGGAACCATTTTTTCAATTTACAGACGCGTTACACCGGTAGGAACCCCTGTAACCTTAGAAGATTTTTTACAAAAAGGGAATCAACAGGTTGCTGCAGGTTATGTGGTTTATGGAACCTCAACCATGCTGGTTTATACTACTGGTGATGGTGTAAATGGCTTTACCTTAAACCCAGCTATTGGGTCTTTTTATTTGTCTCACCCTAATATGGAGTTCCCTGAAAGCGGTACCATATATTCTGTGAATGAAGGCAACTATATTCACTTTCCTCAAGGCATAAAAAATTACATAAAATACTGTCAAAAAGAAGAAGATGACAGACCTTATACCTCTAGATACATAGGCTCTTTAGTTTCTGATTTTCATAGAAATATGATAAAAGGAGGTATTTATTTATATCCTAAAAGTTCATTAAATTCTAACGGAAAATTAAGATTGCTTTATGAATGTAATCCTATGGCTTTTATAGCAGAGCAAGCCAATGGAAAAGCTAGTGATGGTTTTACTAGAATTTTGGATATTCAGCCTACAGAACTGCACGAAAGAGTTCCTTTTATTTGTGGCAGTAGAAACATGGTTGAAACATGTGAATCGTTTTTGAGGAATGCTCAATAAAAAAAGCGAACCAGAAAGGTTCTCTTTTAAATATTCACAACTTAAATTGACTTGTCGAGAATAGCAATTTACTTTTTATGATTATCCGTACATTTCCCTATTTTTATTATCTTTAGCATTCTAAAGCCCGTCATATGAACTTAATGGATTTTATACAATCCTACCCTGACGAGGAAAGTTGCAAGCAAAAATTCAAAGAGTATCGCGACCAAGTAGGCGTTAGCTGCGCCAAATGTGGAGGTACAAACCATTATTGGAAACAAGATAAGGAACAATATGAGTGCAAAGCGTGCGGAACACGCACTACGTTAAAGAGTGTCACAGTAATGCATAAATCAAAACTTCCCTATCGCTATTGGTTTATAACCATGCATCTTTTGACATCTACAAAAAAGAGTTTTCAGCCAAAGAAATACAACGTCAGTTAGGGGCACCCTATTTGGCACATGGTACACAAACTACGCCTATCTATGGGGAAGAGAGATGAACAATATATATTGGCTGGAGCCATAGAGTTGGATGAAGGTTTTTTTACCACAGAAATTCCCAATGATTAAAAGAATGAAACCCTTAAAAGAGGCAGAGGCAGTCAAAAAAAGAGCAAGGTACTCGTTATGGCAGAGAGCCAATGGGTTGATTCCCCCAAAAAAGGAAAGAAGCCCCGAAGGGTGGGCTATCTCAAAATGAAAGTGATAGATGACCTCAATAAAGAAACTATCAACAAAGTAGTGCAAGATAGCCTCTCTAGCAAATCGGAATTAATCACAGATGATTCCACTTCTTATGTTGATTTAAAAGGCCATGTAAAATCACACTATAGTGAAGTAATCCCAAAGGATAGGATAGGGGAAAAACTCCCTTGGATCCATATTGCGATAAGTAATGCGAAGCGACAGCTCTTGAACAGCTATCACAATGTGAAACCTGAGTTTCTGCAATCATATCTAGATGAATTTTGCTATAAATTTAATCGCAGATATTTCGGTGAGGTTCTGTTTGGAAGACTTTTAGTGGCGGCTGTCAGTAGTAAAAATGAATTTAGGTATAAATACGGATAATCATATTAAAAAACTAACAGGATTTATAATTTTTTTAAGTTGTTTTGTGTCCAAAGCTCAACATGATTTTTAAACGTTAGGCGAATCAGAATTTGCTATAACCCACAACATATCTAAACCATACAGTGTGAATTTTGCATTAAAATCGCGCTATTATTTATACCAAGATGCTGCATTTCGTTTAGAACAAAGACAGCTTGATGTGGTTCACTTTTCAACCTTTAAGCTTAATTACAAATACAACATAAGTTTTGGTTTGCAATATAGAAATAGAGATGTTTTTAGCGATAGTTCCAATGAGTTTAGAACAACCCAACAATTTAATTATTTAAAACAACCGTTTGGAGCGCGTTTTGGTCACCGATTTAGAACCGAACAGCGTTTTTTAGATGCCGAAACTATTTTTAGACAACGCTACCGTTTTGCTGTTGATTTTCCTTTGAATGGCGAAAAGCTAGATATTGGTGAAGCCTATTATGTTTGCTCAGTTGAAGCTTTACTGAGTTTAAGTAACATAAACGCCCCAGAACTTGACCAAAGAACAACCGCGCAAATTGGCTGGCAACTTACCGAAAATTTAAAACTACAAACAGGTTTAGAATACCGTTTGGAAGCTTTAAATATCAATACTCAAAACAAGTTGTTTATTTTAACTTCTGCGGTTTTAAAAATTTAAAAAGCAAAATAGCGTTTAAAATAAACCCCTTTTAAACTACTTTTCTACCAATAAATCTTATAAGTTTAGCTTTCCCTTTATGAAATTCTCCTTCATTAAGCGTATCTTCTACTTCTTCTAATTTAAGAACCTCAAAATTCGGAAAATCTCGTGTAATCGTTTCTTTTGAAAATAACATTTCCACATTTTTTGGTCCGCCAGCATTTGGGTTTACCTTTTGAAATTCTATGTGATTTTTACTAAAACCTTCTAAAATCAGTAACCCATTGGGTTTTAATAAATCAGAAATCTTTTTGTGATAATCTGATACAATATCAGTTGTAAAATGGGCAAAAATAAGGGCTGCTGCATCAAATGTCATGGCAATCAATTTGAGTTTAAAAAAATCTCCCACTTCATAATTAATGGTAATATGATTGCGCTCTGCTAATTTTATGGCTTTGTTTTTTCCTTCAATACTAGTGTCAAAGGCATACACATTCAACCCTTCTTTTGCGGCATAAACCGCATTACGTCCTTCACCTTCGGCTGGCAACAGTAAGTTTCCTATTGGCTTATACCTATCCATAGTATCTTTAAAAAAAGCATTAGGCAACGTGCCATAAACATACGCATCTTGTTTAAAACGCGTATCCCAAAAATTTTCCATTGATTTATTTATTAAATATTTTCATAAAGGCGTAATCTGTTTTTCAGGGCGTTTAATTCTTTATGCAGTTGCCTTTCTTTTTCTAAAAGATTAAAAACCACATCAATCCCTTCTAAATTAAGATGTAACTCGTTGTGAAGCCTTATCATTTTTTCAAGATTACCTATTTGGTCTTGATGAATGAATTGTTTTTCTTCAACAATTTCAATTTCAATAAGTCCTGTGTTATTTAAATCATCAAAAAACGAAAATTCAAGATTGTAATGCGAACAAAGTGTCTGTATTTGTATTAAGTTTTTTGCATCCATAACTATCTTATTTTTTGTAATTCTTTGAATAGCTCTTTTTCTTTTTCATTTAAATGAGTCGGTGTTTTAATATTGTATGTAATTATTAAATCGCCAAACTGTCCTTCTTTTTTATAAATAGGGAATCCCTTACCCTTTAATTTTACTTTTGTTGCGTTTTGGGTTTCTGGTTTAACATTCAGTTTAACCCTACCATTAAAAGTATCTATAGTAGTTTCTCCTCCTAAAATAGCGGTATATAAATCTAAATCTGCATTGAAATATAAATTATCACCATCTCTTTTAAATTGTGTATGGTTATTTATATTGAATTTAATGTATAAATCCCCATTAGGGCCACCATTTATACCATGACCTCCTTTTCCTTTTATTTTTATTATTTGACCATTTTCAACTCCTGCAGGTATAGTGAGTCTTATTTTATTGCCCTTAACTGTTAATTCCTGTTTATGGGTTTGATAAACATCTGTTAGATTTAATTGCAGTTCGGCATTAAAATCCTGTCCTTTAAATTGTACACTTCGGCCTTGTCTTGAAGACGATCTGCCACCACCAAACATAGATTCAAAATAATCTGAAAAATCTTGATCTGAATAAGCCTCACCTGAAGAATCCTGTTGATATGCTTGTCGTTGAGATTGTTGTTGCTGTTTGGCTTTTTCAAATTCTTCAGCATGTTTCCAATCTTTTCCATACGCATCGTATTTCTTTCGGTTTTCAACATGACTCAATACCTCATTGGCTTCGTTTATTTCTTTAAATTTTTTTTCAGCTTCCTTATTATTGGCGTTTAAGTCTGGATGATATTTACGAGCCAGTTTCCGATAGGCTTTTTTTATGTCACTCTCTGAGGCATTTTTATCAATTCCCAATACTTTATAATAGTCTATAAAATTCATTCTCTTGGGCTTTTGAGTTGTTGAAAGGAAGATGGTAACTACACTATTTCAAAAATTCTGTTTGTATCTATAAATATAGCGAAATTTATGGATAAAAATTAGTAAAGTCCTTTTTGATTTTTACATTAAAGATACTGGTAGAACGGACGAAACAATGACTAATAAAAGGCAAGAATAACATTTATAAAGAAGTTGCTTTTGTCTGAATACTTATGGTTTTGAGACTTCTTTTAACTATCATGTTTTAAAACCGTTTTAATGTTTTACTATGATAGTTAGATGAAATTATCGCTTTTCTTATAAAGTTATTGAGCGCTATTATTTTAAAAAATTTAAAAAATCTTCTCTGGATATATCTTCAGCTCCCAAACTTTCTAAATGCTTGGTGTACACTTGGCAATCAATCAGTTTATAATGTGTGTTTTGAATATAGGTAATAAACGCCACTTTGCTAGCATTGCTTTTTTTAGCAAACATGCTTTCGCCACAAAAGACGCCATTGTTTAAATCTATGCCATAAAATCCACCCACCAAAACACCATCTTGCCAAACCTCAACAGATTTGGCATAGCCTAACGTGTGTAATGCTATGTAGGCCTCAATCATATTTTCAGTGATCCATGTGCCAGCTTGCCCTAGTCTCATTACTTTTGAACATTCGGTAATAACCGATTTAAAATCTTGATTAACTGTCACTACAAAATCCTGATTTTTCAAAATTTGTTTCATGCTTTTAGACACTTTTAATTTTTCTGGGAACAGTACAAAACGCGGATTGGGTGACCACCATAAAATGGGCTCATCATGCTCAAACCAAGGAAAAATACCAGTCTTGTAAGCCAGTAGCAAACGCTCTACAGACAAGTCGCCACCCATAGCCAGCAAGCCTTCTTTGGTTGCTTTGGTTACATCCGGAAAATGTATGTCTTGAGTTAGGTAATGCATTTTAAAATACTTTGTAAAAGTAAATAACCTCGACATTATGATAAACATCGAGGTTGATTGTTAAACCCTTTCCACTATGCTTAGGGTGACATTTGGTTTCTTATTTAGAAAGGTAAATCGTCGTGGTCGTCTTCATTTAAATCGCCCGCTGGTTCAAAAGCATTCATTGGTGGTACTGGCGGTAATTGATCGCTTCCAGATTCAGCCTGAAGCGCTTCGATTCTCCAACCTTGAATAGAATTGAAGTATTTGGTTTCTCCTTGTGGATTTACCCATTCTCTTCCTCTTAAATTAATGCTGATTTTTACTTGTTGACCTTCTTTATAATTATTTAGTAAATCTGTTTTATCTTGAACAAATTCTACCATAATGTGTTGTGGGTATTGCTCATCTGTGGTGACTACAATTTCTCTTTTTTTGAACCCATTACCTCCAAAGGTTTGAGTATCTCCAATCATTTTAATTCTTCCTTGAACTTCCATTTATTTAAAATTTAAATCTATTTATAACTCTATCTTAACTTAATAATATTTTCCAGGCACTTTCTATATCCCCAAAGCTCAAATAATTACGAGCCAACTTATGTTTTTCTCTGTGAGAGGCTTTTTTAATATTGGGATAACGCTCTCTCAAACTTTTAATAAATTCATTAACGGCTTTTTGGTTTGGCAATGTCTCTACATTGGCTAACATGCCTAAATCATTTCCTGTTAAAACCATACTATTTCTAACTTCTTCAGGTAGTTTATCAACGCCTAATCCTAAAGAAGATAAAGGTTTAGGAACTTCAAAAAACCCTTTATTCGCTCTGCTATAAAAATTACCTCCTGCTCTGGCCACCAAGTCTAATTTCTTTTGATTAATACTTTGGTCTGTGTTTAAAACATCATTTGAAATATAAAATTTAACAACTTCACATATTATTAAATTTCCTGCACCTCCTTCTGTTCCTAATTTAATGATGTCATTTACTTTGCACTCAAACTGTATGGGTGATTCTGCTACCCGAAAGGGTTTAACCAAATCTGACTTTAACATGGTTAATCCAGCCTTTTCAAATTCATTAACACCTTCTGGATATTCTGTACTGCTCAATGACATTTGTTGAACAATCTCATAGTTAACCATATTAATAACCACTTCTTTGGTGGCTTCTGCATTGGCTAAAGTGTGTTTTATAGTATTATCTCTAACTCGTCTTGAAGGAGAAAACACCAAAATAGGTGGATTTGAACTAAACACATTAAAAAAACTAAAAGGAGACAAATTAGGGTTTCCTTGACTATCCATGGTACTTGCAAAAGCAATCGGTCTCGGTGCAACCGCACTTAATAAATAACTATGAAGTGTATTGGTTGGGATATTTTTTGGATCAAAAGATGTCATTAAGTCTTTAATTTTTACAAAACTAACAATTTATTACGTTATTGCTTCACAAAATATTGATGTTCGTTTAACTTAGTGAGGCATTTATAAAAGTTAAGTCTCATTGCAAAAGTAACCAATCTGTTATGGAACTAAAAACCGATTTACTAACATCTTGAACAATAATATCAACAGAATTGCATTATATTCATATTAAAAATTAGTTAATATGATTTTCACCAAATATAAAAATACATTTCGTTGGGTTATGATTGTGGTTTCATTTATTATCATATCTCTTATTTTATGGAATACTTATGTGTTTTTTCAGAACTTTAAAGCTGAAGAAAGAGCCAAAATGGATATTTGGGCTGAAGCACAAAGTGACTTTATAAACAGTGATACTAATAGCAATTTAGATCTCACCCTTAAAATTCTAAGCAGCAATACCACGACACCCATGATTGTAATAAACAATGATGGCAGTCTTGGTACTTTTAATAACATAAACGATTCAAAAATTTCAGATAGTTTATATGTTAATAAGCTTATTTTAAAATTCAAAAGTGAAAACACCCCTATTGAAATTACTTACCAAAATGAGGTTTTGGCAACCATCTATTACGGAAATTCAGATTTACTTAACAAATTAAAGTATTATCCTTTAGCCTTATTACTCATTATTGTTCTCTTTGTCGGCGTAGTTTTCTTTTTTTATAGAAGTAACAAAAACGCTACCGAAAGCAAGTTGTGGTCTGGTATGGCCAAGGAAACCGCACATCAAATTGGCACACCTTTATCTTCTTTAATAGGTTGGACTGAAATTTTAAAAAGCGAAAACGTTAATCCAAATTATATTAACGAAATTGAAAAAGATGTAGACAGACTTCAAACCATTACGGAACGTTTTAGTAAAATTGGCTCTGTTCCAACTTTGGAACCTTTAGATATAATTAAAGAAACCATTGATTCTTATAGTTACTTAAAAACACGCTCGTCAAAATTAATTGAGTTTGAAATTATAACACCAAGCGGCAACATTTTGGTAAATCTTAACAAACAACTTTATAGCTGGACTATTGAAAATTTAGTTAAAAATGCTATGGATGCCATGAAAGGAAGAGGCAAAATAACGGTTGAAATTACAGAACTGGAAGACAACATTACCGTACTTGTTACAGACACAGGCAAAGGAATTCCCAAAAATAAATTCAAAACTATTTTTGAGCCTGGTTATACCACTAAAAAACGAGGTTGGGGTTTGGGATTATCTCTTACCAAACGAATTATTGAGGAATTTCACAATGGTAAAATTAAAGTGCTACATTCTGAAATAGACAAAGGCACCACCTTTCAAATTTCTTTAAAACGAGCTATAAGTTAGCTTGAATCGCCTTGGCAATTGTTTGAAACTCTTCAGAAGATAAGGTTGTTTTTTGAATAAAACGAGCATCTTCCATGGTGTGCAACGGTATTAAATGAACATGTGCATGTGGCACTTCCAAACCAATAACGGTCATCCCTATTCGTTTACAAGGGATGGTTTTTTCAATAGCAATGGCAACTTTTCTTGAGAAATTCATCAATCGTTCAAAGGTAGGTTCATCCAAATCAAAAATTTTATCAACTTCTTGTTTTGGAATGCATAGCGTATGACCTTTACTATTAGGATTAACATCCAAAAATGCTAAAAACTCATCGGTTTCAGCAATCTTATAACAAGGAATTTCTCCTTGAACTATTTTAGTAAAAATAGATGGCATAATTAAACAGTTTGGAATAATTGTAAATATAAAAAGATTCCTAATTACAAATACAAGGAATCTTTTATAACTTTTAAAACTAGCTTTTCTTTATCTTGAAATCTCTAAAATTTCAAATTTCAAAACCCCATTTGGCACTTGAATCTCTGCAGTATCTCCTACAGATTTACCCAACAATCCTTTCCCAATTGGAGAATTTACTGAAATTTTTCCATCGGCTAAATTAGCTTCGCCATCTGCTACCAATGTATAATTCATTTCCATGCCATTGGTTTGGTTTTTTATTTTAACTTTTGAAAGCACCAATATTTTAGACATATCTAACTGAGACTCATCAATAATTCTGGCGTTGGACAGAACTTCTTCTAACTTGGCAATCTTCATTTCAAGCATCCCTTGTGCTTCTTTAGCAGCATCGTATTCGGCATTTTCACTCAAATCTCCTTTATCTCTGGCATCGGCAATAGCTTGTGAAGCTCTTGGACGCTCAATATCTCTTAATTGATTTAATTCGTCTTTTAACTTTTTAAGTCCTTCTGGTGTATAGTAAGATACTTTACTCATAACTTCATCGTTTAATAATACAAACATTCCAACAATAGGTTCGGAATAAAAAAATCCCGCATACACGAGATTGTATACAAATATACAAAATATTTAACTCTATTTGCTTTTTGTTGTAAATTGCAGGTCAATAGATTTTAACTTATGAGATTATTTTATTTATTTTTTTGTTTCTTAATACTAACCACTTGCAGTGAAAATTCGGTAAATAATGAAAATTGTAAATTTTTATTAAATGTTGGTGTTAATGTTACCATAAACTTAAGTTTACCGCAATTTAGCCAATTGCAATTTCCGAGTAATTCGGTTTACATTTCCAATGCCGGAAATGGAGGAATTATAGTCACCAATGCGGGTTCTAACTTTTTTGCATGGGATGCTAGCGACCCAAATCATATACCAAGCAGTTGTTCTGTTCTCGAAATTTCGGGGCTTGAAGGTGTTTGTGGTTGTGCAGACAAAAACACGTATAGCTTGATTACCGGACAACCTTTGGGTAATACTTCATTACTATGCGGTTTAAAAAATTACCGTCTAGAACAAAGTGGCAATACGTTGTTAATTTCAAATTAAAAAGCGACTCCTTAGAATCGCTTTTTGTCATTATTTACTCCATAGTTAAAATTTTAAGGTTGCCCCTAATAGAAAGTTTGTGGTTGCTTGAGGATAATATCCAGCACCTTCAATAGTGGTAATTTGATTTGGGTCTGACCAAGTGTCATCAAACGTAAAATAATATCCGTTTGATACATATTCTACTCCAAAAACATTATTTATTAAACCTGATAGAGTAATAGATTTAAAGAGTGCTTTTGGTTTAATTTCGTAGGTAATATTTAAATCGTTTACAAAATAACTGTCCAGTTTTGATGCTTGAGAATCTGAATTTCCCATAAATTGCTCTCCAACATATTTACTTAAAAAAGACGTTTGAAAATTGTTTGATGGTTGAAACACCAAAGCATTTGCTGCAACTAGTTCTGGTGAAAACGAAATGTTTGTTTTACCTAAATCAACTAAAACGCCATCAATTTGTGAAAAAGTGCCTCTATTTTTGTTAGAACTTACGGTAACATTAGGTTGAACTACAAATTGTTTTGAAATTTGAAAGGTGGCCTCTATTTCCAATCCTAATCTATAACTTTCGCCACTGTTGGCTCTAATAGGAGTTCCTGTATTATCAATAGCACCAGATAACACGAGTTGTTCATTATAAAACATATAATATAGGTTCGTGTTTAATTTTATTTTGTTTGATTGATGTCTCCAGCCCAACTCAAAATCATTTAATTGTTCTGTTTTAATATCGGGATTGCTTTCAAAATCACTTCTGCTAGGTTCTCTATTTGCTCTGGCATATGAAAAATAAAGACTGTGCTCTTGATTTAATTTATAGGTGATCCCTGCTTTTGGATTGAAAAAGTTATAGGTTTCATCTATCAGCAAATTCACTCTATCTGAAGTAAGCCCGGTTGTTTTATAACTTACAAATCTGGTTTGCAAATCTCCATAAAGACTAATCCTATCATTGAGTCTGTAGGTTGCTTTAGCAAAAAAACTAAAGTCTTTCTTTTTTCCTTTTCCGTTGTAATAGGTGTCTCCAATTTCAGAATTACTTGCAAAACGCGCCCAAATAATTTCGCCAAAATGATTTCCAATGTAACTGCTGTAAGAAGTTCCGAAAGTGAAATTAATGGTATTGGTCTTATAATTGGCATTAAAATTTAACACATAAAAATCATTATCAAGCCAACGTCTGCGAATTAAATCGGTAGTGTTAATAATTTCACCTCCAATGTTTAATTCTGTTAAATCATAATCTGAAAAAGCTTCATCTTCTTTATATTGTTCAAAATAACCTCTTCCGTAAGTATAATTTAACCCAAGATTTGTGGACCATTGGTTGTTATACATCTCATTCCAATGGAGTTGATAATGGTCTTGTTTGTAGTTGTCAACCTCATCTTCATGAAACTGAATATTACCTTCATTATCCGTATAAAGCCCTGAAGGATTAAAGGTTCTATTGGTTGCCAAAGTTTCGGCATCAATACCATTCCAGGCTTGATAGGTAATTTCATGCCCCCCAAAAGCTAGGGCTTTAATTAACGTATTATCATCTATATAAGATGCTTGAAGAAAATACGCTTTTAAATCGGAAGTTGCCCGGTCTATGTAGCCATCTGAATTAATTTGCGACAAACGTCCGGCTAGCTCAAAATGGTTATTTAAAGTTCCCGTACTAAATTTTACATGATGTTTTCTGGTTTGATAACTTCCAAAGCTATTTGAAATTTCAGCATTCGCTTTTTCAGCAATGGCATCGGTTAAAATATTGATGCTGGCTCCAAAAGCACCAGAACCATTGGTTGATGTACCAACGCCCCGTTGCAACTGAAGGCTTTCTACTGAAGATGCAAAATCTGGTAAATCAACCCAAAAGGTACCAAGGGATTCTGCATCATTATATGGGATACCATTAATGGTAATGTTGGTAGATTGTGAGCTGACCCCTCGAACTCTAATGCCCGTATAACCAACACCCGAACCAGCATCACTTGTTGTTACAACAGATGGTAAATAGTTTAATAAAATAGGTAAATCCTGACCCAAATTACGCTTTTCTAGGGCTTTCTTTGTTACGTTGGAATGTGTAATTGGAGAATCTGCATTGACTCTAACGGCTTTTACTAAAATTTCATCTAAGACTTGGGTTTTTGTGGAATCTGGTGTTTTTTCTTGAGAAAACGAATGGAATGTAAGCACAAATAGTGCTAAAAATACGAACAAATTTTTCATACGATTATGATGTTTATAATCGAATAAAAAGAGGTAATTATTCTGGTTAATATTTATTTAATTGGCGACTATCACCTTCCCTTAGCAGCATTACCTGCTCAGGTTCATTGGGTATGATCTCAGCTTTTCCAGTTAAAAAGTTAAAAGTAGAAAAGTTAAAAGTTGTTTCAACAACTATTAACTCCTCACTGATGACTGCCAACTGATTTAAGCACCCCTTTTTTGAGAACATTGCAAAGTTAAAAACAATTGACAATAGACCATTGATAATTGATAATTATTTTTACTCTAAATCTGGTTTTTTTCTAATGGATTTTTTATCTGAAAGATTTCGTTTGTCTTTTATGCGTTTTTTAATGACCCGCAACGGAATTTTAGTTGGAACACGTTTTTTCTTAACTTTTAAGCCTTCTTTAATGATGTTAATAAAACGCTCAATAGCAAGTTCTTTATTTTTATATTGACTTCTACTTTCATCACATTGCAGAATAAGTACATTTTCTTTGGTTAATCTAGAGCTCAGTTTATTTATTAAACGTTCTTTTTCCTCATCATTTAAAAATAAAGACTCTGGAATATTAAAAACCAACTCAATTTTTGAAGCAACTTTATTTACATGCTGTCCGCCACTACCAGAACTTCTAGTGGCTTTAAAATTAATTTCTGCAATTAAAGCTTCTCTGTTAATCATTGCTTAACTTGATGTGAGCTTCTTAAAAGATCATTGACTGTTTTTACTGGATTAAATGTGTTTAAAGGAACCTCAACAAAAATAGAGTTCCAATAAGCCATACTGCCATTCCATAAACCGGGTAATTCAAGCGCTTTTATATGGGTACCTGCTTGGGTTTTATCCGTGATAAATGCGGCTTTATGATCAACATAATCCATTAAATTAAACGGTTCTCCTCGATAGTTTTTAACACCGCACACTAAATCTGTTGGATTAAAATGAGTGGCGCTTTCAATGATACTTTTTTGGTCAGACTTTGAAATATCAATTTGTGCAAACTCAATAATTTGCAAGGAAACTGCTCCGTCTGAATCTGTCACCCAAAATGGTCCACCGCCCGGTTCTCCTTCATTCTTAACCATTCCACAAACACGAATTGGACGATTTAATTTGTCTTTTAAATAAAATATTTTAGACTCTAATGATGAAAATTCGAAATCTGGTGCGATAACAATATTGAGTGTTTTGGTTATAAATTTAGTTACGGCATGTATATCATTATCATCAAGGTTGCCATTATCTAAAAGCTTTAAAAACTTAAAAACCTGTTCTTGGACTTCCAACAAAATCGCAGCCAATATTTTTTTATAATTACAGACTTCTTCTAGCTGATCATTTACTACTAAATTATCAATGTTTTTAATAAAAATAAAACCATAATCTAAATCATTTAAATTTTCAAGCAAAGCGCCATGTCCTGAAGGTCTAAATAAAATGGAGCCATCTTGTTCTCTGTAAATTTCATTATCTGAAGTAAGCGCAATGGTATCTGTAACCGATTTTTGATTAGAAAATGATATGTTAAATTTATGTTCTGTTTTACACTCAACATCTTTTATAATATGATTTAACTCTTTCTGAAAGTTCTCTTGGTGTACATTAGAAATAGTTAAATGCAAATTAGCCAGTTTATTGGAGGATGCATAAAACGCTGCTTCAAAAAAATGTTCTTCAAAAGCTGTAGCTACATGGGTTTTGTATTTGTGAAAAGGCAAGAGTCCTTTTGGGTAAAAACTATAATTCAACTGCTCTTCATCCAACATGGTTTTTACAAATTCTACACAACGTTCATCATAAGAGATTTCATCATAATTAGAAATTTTTTCAAGAATTTTTTTAATAACGAGTTCGTAGAACGGAAGCTTTTCAAGTTCGTTAAAAAACTCTATAATATCTTTATTGCCTGTTCTTTTAGCATAGTCTTCAATGCTTTCATGGTTAAGACGATAATCATTTAAAAACTGAAATAAAAATTTAAACATTCTGGTAGCTGCTCCAGAAGCTGGAACAAACTTTACCATAGAGATTGCGTCTCGCTTAGCTTCAAACAACTTTATATAATAAGATGCTTGGGTGTTTCCTATTTTAAGAATACCATTTCCAATAGTTGCTGCTTCTTTTAAATTAGAATAAACCATACCCGATTTAATAGAAGTTACTTGTGCTTCTATGGCATCAGTTGTTAATCCATGGCTTTTTATTTGAAGCTTATCTTTTTCAGAAAACATCATTGCTTATTTTTTAACAGTTTATCAATATGCTTAACAGCCAGTTCCAAACGTTCTTTTTTGCCTCCTTTTAACAGCACATAAGGTCTTTTATACTTAATTAACGTGTCTTCAAACGCTTTAAACATAAGTTCTCTTTCATGCGGTTTATCTCGTAAATCATCGGCTTCCCAAGGTGTATCAATATACGTTAAAAAATATAAATCGTAAGTATTTTCCAGAGCATATTTTTCCAAAATAGGGTCACAGGATCCTGTATAATAGGTTTCAGAATAAACTTTTGTTTCCAACAAATCTGTATCGCAAATCAAAACGGTATCGGTTTTTTGAGAAAGCTTATTTTCAAGCTGCATTTGTCCTATTGCTATGGGCAATAAATCTTCAGGCTCGCAGGTTTTACGTTGTTCATTCCATTTGTTTTGAAGATATTCTCTGGCATATTCTGGTACCCAAACCGAGTTATAATATCTAGCCAAATGCCCTGATAAGGTCGTTTTCCCTGTAGATTCTGGACCAAATAATACGATTTTTATACAGTTTGACGGCTGCTGTTTAAGCGCTTCTTCCATGTGTTGTATCCTTGAATTGCTAATATAGTGAAGATTACGTACTGAAGTGATAGCATTCCTAAACCTCTGTATGCATATAATGGTATTGTAACGATATCCGCAATAATCCATAGGGTCCAGTTTTCCAATTTCTTGTTGGCCATATACCACATAGCCGTAAAGAAAATACCTGATGTAACCATATCAATATAATTTGGTATTTCTAAGGTGTAATTAAATGCTAGATAAACAAAATAAGTGACTATCATGGTGACTATAAAAAGAAGAATCCCAATTTGTTTTTCCTTTAAAGTGGTTCTTGATATGGGAACTATAAATTTATTTTCTCTTTTTCTGGACCAGTTCCACCAACCATAAACACTCATGATTGAATAATAAAAATTCATCATCATGTCGCCAAAATACTGATTGATATAAAGTAAATAAACGGTGATAACCGTACATATAATACCAGTTGGATATACCAAAATATCTTCTTTTTTTGCATACCAAACGCTTAATATACCAAACACAAAAGCGATTGCTTCTAATATAATGTGATGCGTTGGAGCTCCTTTGTAAGCTTCGATAAAAAAATCAAAAACTTGGTTCATATTCGCTTCTATCTGTTTTAACAATTTTCATGGTTAAGACTGAAATATCAACCTCTTGAAACGATTTTTTTATGGCTTGCGAAAGAAACATCATTAAATCATCATAATCTCCAAAAATTTGAGTACTTAACGAATTTTCTAAAACAGTGAATTTTGAAGCTCTTAAAACTTTTATAAAATTGATTACATGCATTTCATAATCGTTTTGTAAAGGCGATAAGGTTAAGTCTACAGATATTTTCATGTTTTTTTTGATGGTAAGATACGCGAAAAAAGAATAGAGAAACTCACGCTTTCTTTATTCTAATTTCTAGATTCTTGATTCCTTTTTTAGTTGTTCAAAAAATGACTCATTTTCTTCAAGAGCAGTTCCAACAACCACGATGTCCGCTCCAGCATTATAGGCGGTCTCTATTTGCGTTTTAGTTTTGATACCGCCTCCAACAATTAAAGGAATGGTAAGCTCTTGTTTTACCGCGCTTATAATGTTTAAGGTTATGGGCTCTGAGGCACCACTTCCAGCTTCTAAGTATATAAGTTTCATGCCTAAAAATTCTCCTGCTTTGGCTGTGTTTACTATGTGCTCAACATTATTTCTTGAGATAGGTTTTGTTCCTGTTACTTTTTCGACAGAGGTTTGCTTCCCATTTTCAATAAGGATATAACCTGTTGGAATAATCTCTAAGGTTGTGCCTTTTAATTTTCGCACCGCACTTACCTGTTTTCCTATGAGATAATCAGGATTTCTTCCAGAAATTAAAGATAAAAACAGCAGTGCATCGGCATTCTCAGCTATTTGTGTAATATCCCCGGGAAACAAAATAATAGGTAAAGATGTGGTCTTTTTTATTTCGGCTACCAAATGAGCTGTTTCATGCTCATTAACCGTGCTACCTCCAACAAAAATATGCGTTGCAATAGAATCATTGACCATTTTTATAAAACTTGAAACGGTATTTAAAGCTATTTTATCTGGATCTATTAAAACTGCAAACAACTTTTTATTGGCTTTAAACGATTTCAATATGTTTTGATAGATTTTACTCATTTAAGCCAAGGCATAAGCACAGGTAAACCCTTCAAACTCGAGGAAGTTAATTTTATAACCGTGTTTTTTGTTTTCGTAATCTATCCATGCGGTGGTTGATGGTTCCTCAAAAGTAAAAGGAATGACCAAACAATGCTCCTTAAAGCTCAACCCTGGTGTTGCAAATAATTTGTAGAGTGATTCTTTAACACACCAAATGGTTGTTAGTTTTTTTATGTAATCAACATCTTCTTCATTTAAATAATCAAACTCATAATCAATAAACTTATGAGCTATCATGGCAATTTTATCCCTTTGTTTTTCAACATCAATACCGACAACATAGTTGCTTACAACAACAGCGGAAAAGGTATAAGAATGAGTAATTGAAATATACTTGCCATCTTTTAAATGAGGTTTGCCATTCGTATCATAATACAAATCAGTGTCTTGATAACCAAACTCTGCTAACAAATGGCGCACACTTAAAAACCCTTTTTGATGTAATTCACTTTTCATGCCTAAAACACGTTTCACATTTTCGGGTTTTAACGTGATTGCGTTCAATAATTCATCACAAGACTCGCTTATCTTCCATATTTTAACAGTAGTTTGTGAATTTGGAGTAATGGTTTTGTAAAGAGGCATTTAATATTCTGAAAGTTATTAGTTATCTTTGCTCAAAAATTTGCAAAACACAAATATACTAATATGAACACAAAAACAATTGCTTACATTCCTAATAAAGTAAAAGACATAACACTTGCTTCTTGGGGAAGAAAAGAGATTGAATTAGCCGAGGCCGAAATGCCAGGATTAATGAGTCTTAGAGAAGAATATAAAGAGTCTCAACCTCTTAAAGGTGCTAGAATAGCCGGTTGTTTACACATGACGATTCAAACAGCCGTTTTAATTGAAACCTTACAAGCTTTAGGAGCTGAAGTAACCTGGAGTTCTTGTAACATTTTTTCAACACAAGACCAAGCCGCAGCGGCCATTGCTGCTGCAGGAACATCGGTTTACGCTTGGAAAGACATGACCGAAGAAGAGTTTGATTGGTGTATTGAGCAAACCTTATTTTTTGGTAAAGACAGAAAGCCGCTTAACATGATTTTGGATGATGGTGGCGATTTAACCAATATGGTTTTAGACCGTTACCCAGAATTGATTTCTGGCATTAAAGGATTGAGTGAAGAAACCACAACAGGTGTTCACAGGCTTTATGAGCGTGTAAAAAATGGCACGTTGCCAATGCCTGCCATTAATGTGAACGACTCTGTTACTAAAAGTAAATTCGATAATAAATACGGTTGTAAAGAAAGCGCTGTTGATGCCATTAGAAGAGCAACTGACCTCATGCTAGCAGGAAAACGTGTAGTTGTTTGTGGTTATGGTGATGTTGGTAAAGGTACTGCTGCCTCGTTTAAAGGCGCTGGAAGCATCGTAACCGTTACAGAAATAGACCCGATATGTGCTTTACAAGCGGCTATGGATGGTTTTGAAGTTAAAAAATTAGAAACCGTTATAGCTAATGCCGATATTATCATTACCACAACAGGAAATAAAGATATTGTAAGAAGCGAACATTTTGAAGTCGTAAAAGACAAAACCATTATTTGTAACATTGGACACTTTGATAATGAAATAGATATGGCTTGGTTGAACAAAAATTATGGTCATACCAAAAACACAATCAAACCTCAAGTAGATAAATATACCATTAATGGTAAAGATATTATCATTTTAGCCGAAGGCCGTTTAGTAAATCTGGGTTGTGCCACAGGTCACCCTAGTTTTGTTATGAGTAACTCGTTTACAAACCAAACTTTGGCTCAAATTGAATTGTGGACAAACAATGAAGCTTACGGAAATGAAGTGTATATGCTACCAAAACACTTAGATGAAAAAGTAGCACAATTGCACCTGGCTAAAATTGGAGTGGAATTAACAGAACTTCGTGAAGACCAAGCAAAATATATTGGAGTAACCGTTGATGGTCCGTTTAAACCTGAGTATTACAGATATTAGAACACTTCGCTTAAAGATATTTGAAACCCTCATATCCCGATAACTATCGGATATGAGGGTTTTTTATTTGTCCAGAACTCTTTATATTCAATAAATGTTATGGCATATAAAGAAGAGGAAATAAAAGTACCCCGCTTTAATGAGGAGTCAGGTTTTTACACCACAAAAAAACGCTCAAAAATAATGAGCAAGATTCGTGGTAAAAACACCAAGCCCGAATTATTGTTCAGAAAAGCTTTGTGGAAAAGAGGCGTTCGATATCGTATTAATTCTAAAATACTTCCCGGAAAACCAGACATTTCCATTCAAAAATATAAACTCGCCATTTTTATTGACGGTGAATTCTGGCATGGTTATAACTGGAATGAACGAAAAGAAACAATACAAAGTAATCGGGGTTTTTGGATACCAAAAATTGAACGGAATATGCAACGCGATGAGGAAGTGAACCAACAACTTGCGGACTTAGATTATACGGTTTTTAGGTTTTGGGAACAAGACATTAAAACTGAATTGGATAAATGCATTAATGATATTTTGATTTTTTTAGATTGGAAGATATAAATCCCATTAAAAACAAACCCTTTCTGTTTCCAGAAAGGGTTTTAAATTTTAAAGAAAGTTACTTATTAAGCTTCAAAAGGCTCAATTGAAACATAAGACTTGTTGTCTTTTTTCTTTGAAAACTTTACAACACCATCTACATAAGCGTGTAATGTATGGTCTTTTGAAGAGTACACATTTTCACCTGGGTGGTGTGTATTTCCTCTTTGTCTAACGATAATGTTGCCTGCTTTTGCAGCTTGCCCACCAAAAATCTTAACACCTAAGCGTTTTGATTCTGATTCTCTACCGTTCTTCGAACTTCCGACTCCTTTTTTATGTGCCATTGTATTTCGATTTTATTTTATTAAAATTAACTTAAAGTGGCAATTAAATCGGCTTTTTTCATTCCTGAAATCCCTTCAATACCTTTAGCCTTTGCCATATCTTTTAATTCAGTAACCGTTAGTTTGCTTAAATCTTGTGTGGCTTCTACTTTTAAGCTTGATTTTTTAGCTTCTGCCTTAGGAGCATCAGTTTCAACTTTAGGTTCTGCTTTTTTTGTTGCTTTTTCTAATTCTGATTTTTTAGCTCCAGAAGCAACAATACTTTCAATAACAATTTCAGTTAAAGATTGACGATGCCCGTTTTTCTTACGGTAACCTTTACGTCTTTTCTTTTTGAAAACTATCACTTTATCACCTTTAAGGTGCTTTAAGACTTTTGCTCCTACTTGAGCTCCGTCTATAGCTGGGGCGCCTACAGTTACATGGTCACCATCACCTAAAAGAAGTACATTATCGAAAGAAACTTTCTTACCTTCTTCTGTTTGTAAACGGTGAACAAAAACTTTTTGGTCTTTTACAACTTTAAATTGTTGCCCTGCTATCTCTACAATTGCGTACATAGCGTAACGTTTTATTAATTAAATTTATTTAAAAATGAGTGCAAATATACTGCTAATAAATTAATTTACAAACGTTTTATTTATTTTGAGAAATATTTCCGCTGTTTTTAAAAAGTTGCATCACTGTTAGCGTTGCAACAATGGTTGTTACTAGCCCCATAATGGCTACTACAAAAGACACCAATCCGTTATTAATATCAAAACCTCCTTTTAGATAACTTAATAATTGAGGCAGAAAATCTTGATTGATTTCTGTTGAATAAGATAAGAAAAAAAATGTAAAAACTATGGTTGCTGTAACCCCAGTGACAAGTCCAGTAGAAAATCCGTTAGTATAATTAAATTGGTTTCCTTGCTCCAATTTAAAAACCCGTATAGCTTCGTAAATACCAAATGTTGTAATTCCTGCATTTAGAAAACTAAAAACAGGATTAGTATGCAATCCAAACATGGCTAATACTAAAAAATAGGCAATCAAGACGGCACTTGTAACAATACCAAATCTTATAGGAAGGATTATTTTTTTCATATTTTTATGAATTTATTAAATATCTGTAAAATTAAGATTAATTCCAAGATTTATTTTTTAAACGTTTGGTGTCTAGCAGACAAAATTATTTACTGGTGTTTTTATTAAATTAAAACGTTCTTTTATAAATTATCCAAGAATATACATTGAGTCGTATTTTTTTCCAATAACCTACAATTGGAGATTTTTTTTAATTATTAAAGGAATTAAAAACAGTGTGTCTTGCATTATATGGCACTAAAAAAATGAAATTTCTAACTTTTAAAGGTTATTTTTTAGTATTTTTGTAAATAATTTAATACCTATAAAAATGAACAAACTTAAGCGCATATCAGTAATTTTAATGATTACTTTACTTACATTTAATTGTAAAAATAAAACGAACCCTGAAGTAAAAACTATTGAAGTTGAGAATTCTTCTGAGGCTTTAAAAGACATTAATCCCAATGCTAATTATGCTAAAGCAGAATTTACTATTGATGGTATGACCTGCGCTATTGGATGTGCAAAAACCATTGAAAAGAAAATTGCTGGTATGGATGGCGTTAAATCTGCAATAGTTGACTTTGACCGTAAATTAGCAATGGTAGAATATAATGATGCTAAGGTAAATACGTCTTCTCTTGAAGAAACGGTGACTAAAATTGCCGAGGTTTACAAAGTAAGCAACATGAAAACAGTTGATGATTTCTCAACAATTACTAAAGAATGTGTTGCAAAATGCACACCAGACTGTACAAAAAAAGATTGTCCTGAATGTAAAACTAAAACAGACGCTTGTAAAGCAAAATGTGCTAGTAAAACAGAATCAGAAAAAATGGCTTGTGCAAAAGACTGTCAAAAATCTTGTTGTGCCAATAATTCAAAAGCATAAAAAATAAATTTTATTTTATAAAAACAGGAAGTCTGAATAGTTTTTTCAAGGCTCCAAAAATTAAATATTTGAAAAATCCTCGGTTACCCTTGCTAATAAAAAAGCAATCTGGATTTTTCAGATATTTTTTTTATATAAAAACGTGGGATTGATATGAAAGTTAAAATATTAATAACTACAACCGCACACAACAAAGAACCTTCTTAAAAAACAAACCATTTTAAGTTAATTTTGAAACAAAGTTTTTCTCATTTGGTATTTATAACTTCAATAATATAAGGTCTATTATAAACCTCAACCTTTTCGTTAAAAAAACTTAAATCAAGCCCCTAATATTAGCATAGGAGTTCTGCAAGGCTTCGGTAGTTTCTTCCTTATTTAACCAGGCTACCTTGGTAATGCCTTCGTCTTCTTGCGCATAAAAATTGCCGCTAAAACTGGTTTTCATTTCAAACCAATAGGTAATTTTTATTCGGTGCCGGCCATTACGCTTAAAAATATGGTAGGTGGTTTCTAGTGGTTTTATGATTTCTAAGCCATTTACCCCAGTTTCTTCGGTAACCTCTCTAATAGCTGTTTTTTCAATAGACTCATTGCCTTCAATCTTGCCTTTTGGTAAATCCCATTTATCATTTCTGTAAATAAACAAAATATCGCCTTGATCGTTAAATACCTTGCCGCCACCTGCAACAACATTTGGTAATTTTTTAAGAAACTTTTTAAGCAGCTTATTTTCGTCTTTATGAATAAGCCTTGCTTCTTTAAGAGAGCTTGTATTCAACGCTTTAATAACCTTTCCTAGGTGTACGGTATCGAGCAAATAATTCTTAAAATGGATTTCTTGTTCAACTTTGGTGGTTAAAACAATAGGCTTGTCATTGACAAAAATTTTATACATGCGTTGTACTTAACTATTACAATGTGGTAAAAATATCATTTTTCAATACATAATACCCATTGTTGAAAAAAATATTTTAAATGAGCTTTAAGACTTCTTAAAAAGTTAATTTTATATGTATTTTTGCCTTTATGATTTTTAATAAAGAAATTGCCCGAAAAACGGCTGAAGTTTTATTACAGGTTCATGCTATAAAACTTAGCACCAAAGAGCCTTTTACCTGGGCTTCTGGATGGAAATCGCCTATTTATTGCGATAACCGTATTATTTTATCGTTTCCGCCCATACGAAACTATATACGAGAAGCCATGGGAAAGGAAATTGAAAAACTTTATGGCAAACCCGACGTGATTGCTGGGGTTGCTACCGGTGCTATTGGCATTGGCATGCTGGTTGCCGAGTATTTAGGATTGCCTTTTATCTATGTAAGGCCCGAAGCTAAAGGCCATGGCAGAATGAACCAAATTGAAGGCTTTGTACAAACGGGACAGAATGTGGTGGTGGTTGAAGATTTAATCAGTACCGGAAAAAGTAGTTTAAACGCTGTTAAAGCTTTAAAAGAAGCGCATGTAAATGTAAAAGGCATGGTGGCAATTTTTTCGTATGGTTTTGCGGTTGCTACCGAAAATTTTAAAAAGGAAAACATCACGCTTCATACTTTAAGCAACTACGAAAGCTTACTGGAGCAAGCCTTGGCAACCAAGTATATAGCCGAAAAAGAATTAAAAACCCTAGCGCTTTGGAACGCCAACCCAAGCGAATGGAACGCAAAATAAATGGATGTTGTTAAGATGTAAAGCCTTAAAGTTGTTAAGTTGAAAGACCAACGACTAAACAACTTAACAAATAAACAACCAAACAGAAAAAAAAGCTTATGAATTTAGAATCGCCCAAAGTTACTATTGAAAAATCATCGGAAGATGTTTTTAACTTTTTATCAGACATTAAAAATTTTGAAACCTTAATGCCTGAAAACATCAGCAAGTTTGAAGTATTAAGTGAAGACACCTTTTTGTTTGCTTTAAAAGGCATGCCAGAAATCATCCTTAAAAAAAAGGAAGTAATACCACCTAATAAAATCGTGCTTGGAGCCGCCGGCGGTAAATTAGATTTTTCGCTTACCGGAAGCATTGTGGAACTTACCGAAACCAGCAGTGAAGTACAATTAGAATTCAGTGGCGATTTTAACCCTATGATGGCCATGATGATTAAAGGCCCTATCAATAAATTTATTGAAACGCTTGCAACAAGCATCCCAAAAGCCATTTAATACAGTAGGGAAACATCTTTTAAATCGAATTCCTTGACAATATCATCTTCAATTAACACCCGAAGATTACCAGCATTGGAAATGCCTTTAATAATTCCGGAAAACACAGAGCCTTCAGCATCTTTAAATGTTGAAGGTTTGTTTTTTCTGAACAGGTAAGACTCATATTCTTGTTTTAAGAAAAAATACTCCTCTTTTCTTAAAATCATAAAGTAATATTTTAAAAACTTAATCATGGTGTGCAGCACTTCATCAAGGCTAAAAGTGGTTCCTGTTAATAATTTAAGCGAGGTTGCTTTGGGTAAGTCTTCAAAATTAGTCTGATTAACATTTAAGCCTACGCCTATAATGCTGGCTTTAAACCTGTTCTGTTTTATGACATTTTCAATTAAAACACCACAAATCTTCTTGTCTTCTGACAAAATGTCGTTAGGCCATTTAACACTTAATTTGGGCGTTGAAAAGCTATGTAATGTTTTAATAATGGCTAAAGAAGTGGCCATGCTTATGTAAAAAGGATGCACTAAAAATAACTTAGAAACATCTTTAAAAACGCTCACTGTTAGGTTCTTAGAACTTTCAGAACTCCAAATCGTACCCATTTGCCCTCTGCCTTGGGTTTGATAATCCGCAAAAACAACCGTATAATCCACCAAGACCTGGTTGTTGGAAAGCGTTCTTAAATAGCTGTTGGTAGAATCGGTGGCATTAAGTTTGATTACATGCATTTAAAAGTAATTATAGTGGTATAGAATCTTATGATTAATTTAAGGTATAAAGAACTAAAAAAATAATAACTTTGCACAAATTTAAATTAAATTAATGGCGAAAGAAACTATAAGCACAGACCAACTAATATCGGTAATAATAGCTAGCATTGAAGATGTTAAAGGAAAAGAAATAAACATTCTAGATTTAAGGGATATTGAAAATACGGTTTGTGATTACTTTATTATTTGTGAGGGAACTTCAAATACACAAGTAAACGCTATTTCAAATTCTATTCAAAAAAAGGTTAGTAAAGAATTAAAAGATCATCCATGGCATGTAGAAGGCGAGGTCAATGCAGAATGGATTTTAATAGATTATGTCAATGTGGTCATTCATGTGTTTCAAAAACATATCAGAGATTATTATGATATTGAAAGTCTTTGGGGCGATGCAAAAACAACAATAATAGAAACGAGTTATTAAAAAATGGCAAACGATAAAAAAAACATAAAAGAAAATAAGCCTAAATTTAATCCATATTGGATTTATGGCATTGTCATTGCTTTTTTTCTGGCTATCCAGCTATTTAGCAGTGTGGGCACCCAAGAAGGCAGTACAACCAATCCAACACAATTTTTAAATTTTGTGGCCGATGGTGATGTTGAAAAAGTTGAAATTGTAAATAAACGCATTGCAAAAGTTTATTTAACCAAAGAGGCTGAGCAAAAAGAAATCCATAAAAATTCAAAACCCAGTACTTTAATTCCAACCACAACACAGTTAGCAAATTATAAGTTTGAATTTGGTGATTTACAGATTTTTCAAAATCAATTAAACGAGGTTATAAAAGAAAACAATCTGAATTTAACCCCTGTTTATATTACTGAAGATAATTTCTTTGGGGATTTATTAATTAGCATTCTACCCTTTATTTTACTGATAGGTGTTTGGATTTTTATCATGAGACGTATGTCTGGTGGTGCTGGCGGAGGCGCAGGTGGACAAATATTTAATATTGGAAAGTCTAAAGCCAAACTTTTTGACCAAAACACCGAAGTAAAAACAACCTTTAAAGATGTGGCAGGACTTGAAGGCGCTAAAGAAGAAGTTCAAGAAATAGTAGATTTTTTAAAATTCCCTGAAAAATACACCAGTTTAGGTGGAAAAATACCCAAAGGCGCCTTATTAGTAGGGCCTCCAGGAACAGGAAAAACCTTATTGGCAAGAGCCGTTGCAGGCGAAGCTAAAGTGCCTTTCTTCTCATTGTCTGGTTCAGACTTTGTTGAAATGTTTGTAGGCGTAGGTGCTTCTAGGGTTAGAGACCTCTTTAAACAAGCAAAAGAAAAATCGCCTTCCATAATTTTTATTGATGAAATTGATGCCATTGGTCGTGCCAGAGGTAAAAATGCCATGTCTGGAAGCAATGATGAACGTGAAAACACGTTAAATCAACTCTTGACAGAAATGGATGGTTTTGGAACAAACACCAACGTTATTGTGTTGGCTGCCACCAACAGAGCTGATATTTTAGACACCGCTTTAATGCGTGCTGGCCGTTTTGACCGACAAATTTTTGTTGATTTACCAGATGTTCGCGAACGAAAAGAAATTTTTGAAGTGCACTTAAGACCTCTTAAAAAGGCCAAAGATTTAGACTTAGATTTTTTATCTAAACAAACACCAGGGTTCTCTGGTGCTGATATCGCTAACGTGTGTAACGAAGCCGCTTTAATAGCCGCAAGAAATGGCAAAAAAGAAGTTGATAAACAAGACTTCTTAGATGCTGTTGACAGAATTATTGGTGGCTTAGAAAAGAAAAATAAAATCATTACACCCAATGAAAAAAGGGCTGTAGCCTTTCATGAAGCTGGCCATGCTACCGTAAGCTGGATGCTTGAACATGCAGCACCTTTAGTAAAAGTCACCATTGTACCTCGTGGCAGATCTCTTGGAGCGGCTTGGTATTTACCTGAGGAAAGACTTATTGTACATCCAGAGCAAATGCTTGATGAAATGTGTGCTGCCTTGGGTGGAAGAGCTGCAGAAAAAGTGATTTTTGATAAAATTTCTACTGGTGCTTTAAGCGATTTAGAGAAAGTAACCAAGCAAGCAAGAGCCATGGTAACCATTTATGGTTTGAGTGATAAAATTGGCAACTTAACCTATTACGATTCATCTGGGCAAAACGAATACGGCTTTACCAAACCGTACAGTGAAAAAACAGCTGAATTAATAGACAAAGAAATTTCAGATTTAATTGAAAAACAATACTTAAGAGCCATACAACTGCTTGAGAATAATAAAGATAAACTAACAGAATTAGCCAACGTTCTTTTAGAAAAAGAAGTTATTTTTAAAGATAATTTAGAAAAAATATTTGGGAAGCGCGGTTTCAAAAATGAAGAAAGCGAAACCGTTGTCGAATAAATTTTAACAATTTATAGTTACAAATAGCAAAAATCTTAAATTAATCGTATGGTTAGTTTAAGATTTTTTATATTTGAAAAACTCCAAAAAAAACTGAGTTAATAGCATACCCTAAATGAGTCTATTTAGAAAAATATTTGGTTCTAAATCTGATAAAAAAGAAGAAGAATTAAAATCTGGTGATCGAGGTAAATATATGCCAGAAATAAAACTGCCAATCGATGAAAAGTTTACTATAAACTTTAAAGCTAATGGCGGAAAGTTTCTGTATTGTGAAGATTTAAACGAGATTTTTCAAAGTTTAGACAGCATAATCCAAGAGAATAAGTGGGAAGACAAAAAAGCTTTTTTCTTTGACAAACATTTAAAAGACAAATTTAAGGACGCTGATTTATTAACCTCTGACAAAGTAAGTGATTGTACTTATTTTATAACGACTTGCGAAAATTTAATTGCCAATGATGGCTCGTTATTAATTTCATCCCATCAAATTGCAGAAAAAAAACTGACTGAGCTTCCTGCCAACTTTATTGTTTTTGCTACAACCAGTCAGATGATTGAAACCATTGGAGAAGGTCTGCGCGGTATAAAAACAAAAAACAAACAAAGAATCCCTACCAATATTACCACCATTAAACATTTTAAATCTTCCGATGAAAAAGACTTTTTAAGTTATGGAAGTAGTTCAAAAAATTTATATTTGCTGCTTCTAGAAGATTTATAAGTAATAAACAAACTGTTAAAACACCCATGAGAATTGCTTTACACACACGCAAATGATTATTAAGGGTGTTTCATATGACCTCTAAAACAATAAAAATAATCAGATGAAAGATATTTTAATACGGGCACTTTCTGGTTTATTTTATGTTTTACTTTTAGTGTTATCGCTCTTTTCTTTACAAACTTTAATCATTCTATTTTTTGTGTTTGGCCTTATTTGTTTGTTTGAGTTTAATAAACTTATCCAACTAAAAAGTTTCATTCCTTATGGTATATTCATATTTCTTTTTTTGGTTTTTGGTTACTGTCAGTTAGATAAGACCATTCCTAAAGGCTTGGATGAAGCGACTCAAATACTCATGGTTATTACCATATTTGTTCAGTTGTTTTTAATTAAAGATTTGTTTTCGGCAAAAACAATTCCCTTGTTTGAATCTAAACGTTTTATACTAACAACCTTTTATATTTCGAGTGCGTTTGTGTTTTTAATATTAATTGCTAATTATCATAAAAGCTATAATCCTGGCATTCTGCTAGGCTCTTTTATATTGATTTGGGTGAATGATAGCTTTGCTTTTTTAATAGGAAAGAATTTTGGAAAACAAAAGCTATTTGAAAAAATATCTCCCAAAAAAACTGTTGAAGGCTTCTTGGGCGGTCTGCTTTTTTCGTGTATTGCTAGCTATTTTATTGCTACCTTTACACACACTTTAACCTTTACCCATTGGTTAATATTAAGTATTATAATTAGTGTTTTTGGAACTTTAGGAGATTTAATTGAGTCTAAATTCAAACGGCAAGCAAACGTAAAAGACAGCGGTAATATTATGCCCGGTCATGGTGGTTTATTAGATAGGCTGGATAGCATTATCTTTGCAACACCATTTATTTATTTATTTTTAAGAATTACATACTATGTTTCATAAAGAAGGGCATAAAATTATTTTTACAACGTTTATAATGGTTGTAGCAGCTTTTTTACTTGTTGACACCTTTATTCATCAAGTATGGCTTCAAAAAGTATTATGGATCCTATTCTTGGTTTTTTTTATACTCATTCTTCAGTTTTTTAGAAACCCAAAAAGGAATACTTTAGTTAAAAATAAGCATATCGTTTCTCCTGTTGATGGAAAAGTAGTAGTTATTGAAGAAGTGTTTGAAAAAGAATATTTTAAAGATAAAAGATTGCAAGTAAGTGTGTTTATGTCGCCACTCAATGTGCATGTAACAAGATATCCCATAGGAGGAGTCATTGTGTATAGCAAGTATCATCCAGGTAAATATTTGGTGGCGTGGCACCCAAAAGCCAGTGAAGAAAATGAGCGTACAACCGTGGTAGTTGAAAATAAAACGTATGGCAAGGTATTGTACCGCCAAATTGCAGGAGCGCTTGCAAAACGCATTGTTAATTATGCCAAAGTTGATGTAAACGTAACACAAGGTAGCGATTCCGGGTTTATAAAATTTGGTTCAAGAGTAGATTTATTTTTACCTTTAAACACTCAAATTAAAGTACAACTCAACCAAAAAGTTCGCGGGGGAGAAAGTATAATAGCTGAAATGAATGACTAATAAAGCATTGGATATTGAGTTTTTAGATGCTGTAGAGCGCGTTAATGCCTATACAGATCCATTTCCTGCTGACACGCTTTTAAAATTGTATGCCTACTATAAAAAAGCCACGAATAATTACGAACAACCCAGCAGTAAAAAGGCCATCATAAATGCTTTTAAAACCAACGCTTTATTTCAAGCCAAAGATATAACGGAAGACGAAGCCAAACAAGCCTACATTGATTTGGTCAACAATTATTTTTTGTACAGAAAGTAGTTGCTCTCCTTTATTTTATTACTTCTAATAAAGATTATTTTTTCCTATCAATCACGTAATTAACCATTAATTCCAGTGAGTTTTTGAAGTCAGATTCAGGATACGTCTGAAGTATATTTAAGGCTTCATTTTGAAATTGTTTCATTTTTAAAACCGCATACTCTAAACCACCATTGGCTATAACAAAGGCAATCACTTCCTTAACACGATGGATGTCTTTATTATGGTTTTTGATAGAATTTATGAGCCAACTCTTGTCTTTGTTTGAAACCTGATTTAAAACATAGATTAAAGGCAAGGTCATTTTTTGTTCTTTAATATCTATCCCCGTTGGTTTTCCAATTTGAGTGTTTCCATAATCAAATAAATCGTCTTTTATTTGAAACGCCATCCCAATAAGCTCCCCAAACTTTCGCATGGTTTCTACATGATGAGACTCTGGTTTTACAGATGCTGCACCCAAACTACAACAAGCAGCAATAAGGGTTGCTGTTTTTTGGCGAATTATTTCATAATAAACGTCTTCGGTAATATCCAGTTTACGAGCTTTTTCTATTTGAAGCAACTCGCCTTCACTCATTTCTCTAACGGCAATGGAAATGATTTTAAGCAAATCGAAATCATTATTGTCGATAGACAACAATAAGCCTTTTGATAGTAAATAATCTCCAATTAAAACCGCTATTTTATTTTTCCAAAGTGCGTTAATAGAGAAAAAACCTCTTCTGCGATTGCTATCATCAACCACATCATCATGAACTAGGGTTGCCGTATGAATTAACTCAATAACCGAGGCGCCTCTGTAGGTTCGCTCGCTAATTTCTCCATTAGACACCATTTTTGCCACCAAAAACACAAACATTGGTCGCATTTGCTTGCCTTTTCTATTAACGATGTAATGCGTAATTCTGTTAAGTAAGGCTACTTTACTGGACATAGAGAGTAGAAACTTTTGTTCAAAAAGTTCCATCTCATAGGCAATGGGTTGTTTTATTTGTTCTACAATCTTCATGTGAAGAATCAAAGATAGTATTTACATTGAAATTATTATCGATAGTTGGTCAATCCTCTTATAAATATTTCAGGATTTATTAGCTAGTTGGCCACAGGCGGCATCAATATCTTTACCTCGGCTACGACGCACATTGACAACAATTCTGTTTTTTTCCAATTGCTGGATATAATTCTGAATGGCTTCTTTAGAGGCCTGTTGAAATTCACTATCGTCTATTGGGTTGTATTCTATAATGTTTACTTTACAGGGCACGTATTTACAAAACTTTACCAAAGCATCTATATCCTTTTGAGCATCATTAATCCCTTTCCAAACCACATATTCATAGCTTATTTTACGTTGGGTTTTAAGATGCCAATACTGCAGGGCCTCTTTTAAATCTTCAAGTGGAAACGTTTCATTAAAAGGCATGATAGCGGTACGAACCTCATCAATTGCCGAATGTAGCGAAACGGCTAAATTAAATTTAACCTCATCATCTGCCATTTTTTTAATCATTTTTGGCACACCAGAGGTTGAAACGGTAATTCGTTTTGAAGACATACCTAAGCCTTCTGAAGAGGTGATTTTATCAATCGCTTTTATAACATTATTATAATTCATGAGCGGTTCGCCCATACCCATAAATACAATGTTACTTAATGGTCTCTTAAAATATAACTTACTTTCTTTATCAATGGCTACCACCTGATCATAAATCTCATCTGGGTTTAAGTTTCGCATGCGTTTTAAGCGAGCTGTTGCACAAAATCTACAATCTAAGCTACAACCAACCTGACTAGAAACACACGCTGTGGTTCTGCTTGCTGTAGGAATTAAAACAGATTCTACAATTAACCCATCATGTAATTTAATGGCATTTTTTATGGTACCATCACTACTGCGTTGCATGGTATTGACTTCAATATTATTGATAACAAAATGCGTTTCCAAAAGCTGTCTGGTTTCTTTTGATACATTGGTCATATCCTCGAAAGCATAGGCAGATTTTTGCCATAACCATTCATAAACCTGATTACCACGAAAGGCTTTGTCTCCTTGTTTTTCAAAGAAATCTCTTAATTGATCCTTGGTTAATGCCCGAATGTCTTTTTTTGTGGTGGCCATAAGTTTTGCAAAAATAGTGAAAGGATATCCGAATTACGATTTTTGATTTAGAAGTTTTTTTTGTTTGTACAAACAAACTTTTCTCACGAATTTAATTCATTCATAGAAAACTAAAAAGACTTCGGTTTTACCGTAATTTGTTAAATTGATGAAGACATCATTTTGAAAAAAATCTTTACTTTAAAAGTCTAAATCATCAGGAACGTCGTCTTTAACTTTCGTTCCATCAGGGTTTTCTGCAGAAGTATTTGTGCAATCTACGTTTATAGAAAGATCAAGAGGCACATCAAAATCTCCTTTTGAAATGTTTAATTCGCTATCAGCATAACAACTTCTCATATAAATAGCCCAAATTGGCAATGCCATAGCAGCTCCTTGTCCATAGGTAATGGTTCTAAAATGTGCGGCTCTATCTTCTGCGCCAACCCAAACGCCTGTTACCAAATTAGGCACCATGCCCACAAACCAGCCATCACTTTGGTTTTGGGTAGTTCCTGTTTTTCCAGCAATGGGGTTTGTAAACTGATAAGGATAACCTGTAATGACTTCTCTATAATCGGCTCTATAAGCTTCTGCTCCCGATGTTCGCAACCTTGCCCCAGAACCAGATTGGGTAACACCTTCCATAAGTTTAACGGTAACATAAGCGGTTTCTTCACTTAATACATCGTTTGTTTCTGGAGTAAATTGGTATAATACCATGTCATTTTTATCTACTATGGTAGTTACCATAACTGGTTTTGTGTAGACACCTTTATTTGCAAAAGTGGCGTAAGCTCCAACCATCTCATAAACACTTAAATCTGCTGTTCCTAAGGCAATGGATGGCACTGGTAACACTTCAGATTCTACACCAAGTTTTTTAACTAACTCCACAACAGGCTCTGGACCAACTTTATCCATAACTCTGGCAGTTATGGTGTTGACAGAGTTTGCTAAGGCGTCTTTTAAAGTCATTGATCCACCATAATCGCCATCTGAATTTTTTGGAGACCATGAGTCTGGATTTCCATACTTATTCGCTTCAATGGTTATTTGCGATCTTGGAAGCACATCACAGGGCGATAAATGTAATTGATCAATGGCTGCGGCATACACAAATGGTTTAAATGTTGACCCTACTTGTCTTTTTCCTGCTTTAACATGATCATATTGGAAATGTCTGTAATTCATGCCTCCAACCCAAGCCTTTACATGACCTGTTTGCGGATCTAAAGACATCATTCCTGGATGTAAAAAAGACTTATAATATCGCATGGAATCCATTGGTTTCATAATGGTATCAATGTCTCCTTTCCAAGAAAAAATACTCATTTGAGTTGGTTTATTGAAAGATGCTTTTATTTCAGCCTCTGATTTTCCTAAATCATATTTCATTTTTCGCCAACGTTCAGACTGTTTCATGGAACGGTTCAGCAAGGCCTCAATTTCATCTTGGTCCAGTTCTAAAAAGGGTGCTGTAGGGTTTCTACTAGGTTTATTTTGATTATCGAACTCGGTTTGTAGCCTTGGCATGTGTTGTTGCACAGCCTCTTCAGCATATTGTTGCATTCTAGAATCAATGGTAGTATATACTTTTAGTCCATCGCTATTTAAATTATATTTAGTGCCATCTGGTTTTGGATTATTTAAAATCCAATCTTTCATAAAGGCTCTTAAATATTCGCGAAAGTAAGTTGCCATACCTTCTCTGTGTGATTCAGGTGAATAATTTAAATCTAGTTCTGTTTTTTGAAGTGAATCTTTTAACTTTTCTGAGATATAATCATACTTCTCCATTTGAGCCAACACCACATTTCTTCGGTTTTTAACTCCTACGGGATTTTTATTAGGCCTGGGATTATAAAGCGATGAGTTTTTAAACATGCCAACCAACATGGCTGATTCTTTTACGTTTAAATCTTTAGGCTCTTTTCCAAAATAAATTCTGGAAGCACTTCGAATACCATCGGCATTGTTCCCAAAATCATAGATGTTAAAATATTGAGCAATAATTTCTTCTTTTGTGTATTGTCGTTCTAATCGAATAGCAATAATCCATTCTTTTAATTTTTGGGTTAATCTTCCTATGGTGTTTTTAGAACCTTCACCATGAAATAATTGTTTTGCTAATTGTTGCGTTATAGTACTTGCTCCACCGCCTTTTCCTAATTTAATAAAGGCTCGTAAAGTACCTCTGGCATCAATACCCGAATGGTTGTAATATCTAGCATCTTCTGTTGCAATTAAAGCATCTACCAATTGTTTGGGCAATTCGTCATACCCAACAGGCGTTCGGTTATCATTTAAATAAAATTTTCCAAGCGTTACACCATCTGAAGAAATAATTTCTGTAGCTAAATTCGTGTTTGGGTTTTCTAGTTGTGTGTGATCTGGTAATTCACCAAAAACACCCCAAGATGCCAAGGAAAATAATAATACTACAAAAAGAATGCTTGCTGCGAATACTATCCAAAACCAGCGTACATAGGTATCAAACCCTGTATTGCTCTTTGTTTGCTTTGTTTTTGCCATTACTTTTAATTACTTGTTGGATGCTCTATTCTAAAACCTATATCTGTAATCCCTTCTAATGCTTCAACGCCATTTACTTTGCCGTTTTCTCTCATAGCGTGTTGGATGTTGACCGTGTAATCTCCGGACTCATTAAAAATAACATTTTCTTTATACCAAAGTTTATTTTCTTTAACATCCATAATGCCTGAACCTAAAAACTTGCCACTTGGATCTGCCATTCTGTATTCTAAAGTGTCTTTGATTGTTTTTCCGTGTGGAAATACCATTTCAACAATTAAAAAAATATTGCTATACTTATATTGGCTTGTGTTTCTTAAATTCACAAACAAATTATAAGGTTTTATAGAATCTGGTGGATGTATTGAAAACGACATTATGGAATCTTTATTCCATACGTTAGGTACTGTTTTGTATTCATCAAAAACTCTTTTTGAATCGCAAGAAACTACAAGAACCATTAAAGCTAAAATTAATACGGTTAAACTATTTCGCATTATTTTTTGCATTTTGTGGTTTTTTCTTGTTTTTATTGTTTCTTCTATTTTTACGTTTATTATTGGGTTTTGGACTATCAAAGCGCGTTAAACTATCTTGACCTACAACGTTTTCAAATTCAGTTTTAGTATCATTGAGTAGTTCGGAAGCATATTCCTCAAGACTAACTGCTTTTTTATTTTTCTTGTTTAGGCCTATTATTTCATTGGCGTGTTCTGTAGTAATCTTGTGCCAATTCATCCATTCACCTTCATAGGCATACCACATATGGCCTTTAAAAATATCGGTTTTTTGGCAAACGGCTGTTCCCTTTTCGGTTTGAAGCTTTATGTCTGTTTTTGGAAAATCTTTTAAAGCATCCAAATACGTATCCAACTCATAGTTTAAACAACATTTTAACTTTCCACATTGGCCTGCTAATTTTTGAGGATTTAGTGATAATTGCTGATAACGTGCTGCCGATGTACTTACAGATCTGAAATCTGTTAGCCAGGTTGAACAACAAAGTTCTCTGCCGCAAGATCCAATACCGCCAAGTCTTGATGCTTCTTGACGAAACCCTACTTGTTTCATTTCAACACGGATTTTAAACTCTCTTGCAAAAACTTTGATGAGTTCTCTAAAATCAACTCGGTCTTCAGCTGTATAATAAAACGTTGCTTTACTGGCATCTCCTTGAAATTCAATATCAGAAATTTTCATTTCCAACTTTAAGTCTATGGCATACTGTCGCGCCTTAACCTTCATAGGTTCTTCCCTATCCCGTGCAGCAGACCAAATATCAATATCTTTTTGACTGGCTTTTCTGTAAATTTTTAAAATTTCTTCACCTTCTTGGTCTATGTTTTTTCGTTTCATTTGAACACGAACCAACTCGCCCGTTAAGGTAACCATGCCAATATCATGCCCAGAAGTTGCTTGAGTAGCCACAACATCTCCAATGCTTAAGGTTAAATTTTCTGTATTTTTATAGTAGTGTTTTCTTCCGTTTTTAAAACGAACTTCCACCCAATTAAAAGGTTTTTCTCCATTAGGAAGCGACATATTTGCCAACCAATCAAAAACCGTAAGTTTGTTACAACTATCGGTGCCGCAAGTACCATTGTTTTTGCAACCCTTTGGTTGACCGCCATTTTCAGTTGTACAACTGTTACAAGCCATAAGTTTTATATGTTGAATTCGTTAATATAAATATTACGAATGAAGGTTTATAATTATTTTAAAAGGTAAAGATAAGATTATTATGTGTACTTTAAAATAGAAGTATTATTATCGTGAATTCTAAATCATTTTTACACTTATAATCTTAACCGGACAAGCTTTTGAGGCGTTTTCACATGCTTCTAAAATAGAATTTTCATTTGATTTTAATGTGAAAAATCCTTTTTTATCTTGAGCATGAAGCAACACCGATTTTCCATCTTTTTTTGACATTTGAAATTGTTTTGGTGCCAATTCCACACAATAGTTACATCCAATACATTTGTTGCGTTGCAACGTTATAACCACCATTAAACTTCTACTTTATTTTCTACAATTTTATACAACTTGTCTGAAGGTCTTATTCTAAAACCCAAGGGTATGGTAACCAAATCTCCTTTAGAGCCTTTATCTAATTTCTTATCGTTTACCATCATATCGTTTACTTCAAGTTCTTTTGCTCCGGTTGTTGGTCCTGTAATTAAAATAGTGTCACCAACAGAAATATCGTAGGCTTCAATTTTAAATTCACCTATTTGTGGTTTTGGAAAAAAGTGTGTGCCTTTGCCAATGTAAACTTTCTTTTGGGTAGCATGAGATCCAGAGCCAATACTCCATTCTCCAAGCTTTTGGCCTAGGTAATAGCCATT
Source organism: Flavobacteriaceae bacterium CG_4_10_14_3_um_filter_33_47 (assembly GCA_002784145.1). Taxonomy (GTDB): domain Bacteria; phylum Bacteroidota; class Bacteroidia; order Flavobacteriales; family Flavobacteriaceae; genus Yeosuana. The sequence goes on from PFKE01000067.1 coordinate 39,930, forward strand.
CCAAAAACCACGATTATAGACTTTTTCAAGCTCTTGCATCCAAGCAATTGTTTTTTCCTTTTGATAGGTTCCTGTTTCAAGACTGTCAATGGCTTCTCGATAGCATGAAATAACTTTTGCCACATATTCTGGCGCTCTTCCTCGACCTTCAATTTTTAAAACTTTAATGCCTGCATCAGCAACTTGGTCTAAAATATCAATGGTACATAAATCTTTTGGAGACATAATATACTCATTGTCAATCTCCATTTCAAAACCGGTTTCTTGTTCAATCACGGTATATTTCTTTCGGCAATTTTGCTTACATGCGCCTCTATTTGCTGAAGAATTGTATGAATGCAAGCTCATATAACATTTACCGGAAACCGCCATACACAAAGCACCATGACCAAAAATCTCGATCTCTACAAGTTTTCCTGAAGGTCCTTTTATTTGTTCTTTTTCTATTTGTTCGGTTATCTTTTTTACTTGTCTTAAACTGAGTTCTCTACTCAATACCATGGTGTCTGCAAACAAAGCATAAAATTTAACCGTTTCTATATTGGTGATATTGATTTGAGTAGAAATATGCACTTCCATTCCCACTTCTCTAGCTGCCATAATAACAGCTTGGTCCATGGCAATAACCGCTGTAATTCCTGATTCTTTAGCTTTATTGATTAGAGTTTTTACAATGGATAAGTCGTGATCATAAATAATGGTGTTTAAAGTTAAGTAGGTTCTTACACCTTTTTCTTGACATCGTTTTGAAATTTCTGGTAAATCATCTAAGGAGAAATTTATAGAAGCTCTTGCTCGCATATTTAACTGTTCAACACCAAAATACACCGAATTGGCTCCATTATCTAAGGCGGCTTGTAACGATTCAAAATTTCCGGCAGGAGCCATTAATTCAATATTCTGCATCATCTTCTATGCTTCTTTGTTAAGATTAAGTGTCTCAAAAATATTTCTCAAATCTTTTTTATAAGGCAAGTGGTCTGCACGTCCTTTTTTAAAAATATCGTTGCTATTGCCTTGTCCTTTTCTTAAGGCTTTTTGTTCTTCAAAAGGCAATGCATGAATTTCTTTGCAGGTTGTTGAGCAACAATGATCCATTTCTTGTTTACAGGCATCGCACTGAATAAATAATAAATGGCACGCATCGTTAGCGCAATTGGTATGCACATCGAAAGGTGCTCCGCATTGATGACAATTAGCAACTACATCTTGACTTATTCGTTCGGCTCTTCGGTCATCAAACACAAAGTTTTGACCTAAAAACTTATTTTCTAAATTTTTTTCTTTCACTTGTCTTGTGTATTCAATAATGCCACCTTCAAGTTGATAGACGTTTTTAAACCCTTTATGTTTAAAATACGCACTAGCTTTTTCGCAACGAATACCACCGGTACAATACATAACCAAGTTTTTATCTTCTTTGTGGTCTTTTAAATCGTGTTCTATAATATCTAAAGAATCTCTAAAGGTATCCACATCTGGCGTGATGGCATTTTTAAAATGACCAATTTCGCTTTCATAATGGTTACGCATGTCAACCAAAACGGTATTCTTATCTTCAATAAGCGCATTAAATTGTTCTGCTGCTAAATGAATGCCTTTATTGGTTACATCAAACGTATCATCATTTAAACCATCGGCTACTATTTTATCTCGAACTTTGACTTTCAATTTTAAAAACGATTTATTGTCTTGTTCAACAGCAATATTCAATCGAATTCCTTTTAAAAAGTGAATACTATCCAAGTGTTCTTTAAATTCATTAAATCGGTCTGCTGGAAGTGATAATTGCGCATTAACGCCTTCATTGGCTACATAAATCCTACCCAAAACGTCTAGACTGTTCCAAGTAATAAATAAATGATCCCTAAAAATTTGAGGGTTTTCTAGGTTGGCATATTGATAAAAAGAAAGTGTTAATCGATTCTTTCCTGCTTGGTCGATTAACGCTGCTCTTTCTTTGGCACTTAATGTATTGTACAGTTGCATGCTATACTAATTTTTAAGATTAAAGAATATTTAAGCCGCAAAGGTACATTTTTTTAAAAAAGCATGAGATTATCCCATAAAAAAAAGCACTTTATGGATTATAAAGTGCCTTTCCTCTTGTTTGAATTAGTCAACATGGGATTGCCAATTTATTTAAAACATCATTATACTATGAACCTGTTTTATAAAAAGAAGCGATCTAAAATTTTAATAGGTGGTTTTTCATAGCAAAAATTTCCCACTTTATTTAGTAGATGTAAAATGTGGAAAAAGGTTGCGTTATAAAATTGTATTGTGACAAAAGAAGTATTATTTTAGCATGAATATTTACCGAAATAACATTATAGATGAGCAACGAAAAAGAAGCCAAATTAAAAGCGCTAAAACTTACTTTAGATAAATTAGACAAAGCCTACGGAAAAGGAACCGTAATGAAAATGAGCGATTCTCCAGTACAAGATGTTGAAGCTATTCCATCTGGCTCTTTAGGATTAGATATTGCATTGGGTGTTGGTGGCTATCCACGTGGACGCGTTATTGAAATTTATGGGCCAGAATCTTCAGGTAAAACAACCTTAACATTGCATGCTATTGCTGAAGCTCAAAAAGCAGGTGGTATTGCTGCTTTTATTGATGCTGAACATGCTTTTGATAGATTTTATGCTGAAAAATTAGGCGTTGATATTGACAATTTAATCATCTCTCAACCAGATAATGGTGAGCAAGCTCTGGAAATTACAGATAATTTAATTCGTTCTGGCGCTATTGACATTGTTGTTATTGACTCTGTTGCGGCCTTAACACCAAAGAGTGAAATTGAAGGAGAAATGGGCGATTCTAAAATGGGCTTACACGCCAGATTAATGTCTCAGGCCTTGCGAAAATTAACTGGCTCTATTAGTAAAACTAATTGCACTGTTATTTTTATTAACCAATTACGTGATAAAATAGGCGTTATGTTTGGTAATCCAGAAACGACTACTGGTGGTAATGCTTTAAAGTTTTATGCCTCTGTGAGATTAGATATCAGACGCTCTACACAAATTAAAGAAACCGATGGTAATGTAACTGGTAATAAAACAAAAGTTAAAGTGGTTAAAAATAAAGTAGCTCCACCTTTTAAAACAGCAGAATTTGATATTATGTATGGTGAAGGTATCTCAAAAGTTGGAGAAATTTTAGATATTGCTGTTGAACATGAAATTATTAAAAAAAGCGGTTCATGGTTTAGCTATGACGACACTAAGCTAGGTCAGGGAAGGGATGCTGTTAAAGCACTTATAAAAGATAACCCAGAACTGCAAGATGAACTCGAAATCAAAATTAAAGCCCTTTTAAAAGCTTCCAAAGAATAATTTAAAGAGGCTGTCTAAAAAGTTTTTTTAAGTCCTTGAGAATTGCGTATTTGAAAAATCTCTCCCCGATACCTGTCCAAATAAAAAAGAGGCTGTCTTGACTTTTCAGACAGCCTCTTTTTTATTTAAATACGCAACCTTTTCTATGTCTACGCATCTATTGATAAAACCCAAATTAAAACAAAAATGCAATGAAACGGTTAATTATATTTTCTTTATTCCTATTTTTATTTGCTTCGTGTGATCTTGATAGCAACGGAACTGATAATGATATTACGTTAGAGTTATTACCTATTGAAAGTGTTAACATCCCTGAATCATTTTCTTTAGGTGAAACCTACCCTATCACAGTTAGTTATTTTAGGCCTTCTACTTGTCACACGTTTAAAGAGTTTTATTATTTAAAAAACAATAATGAACGTACCGTAGCTGTTATCGATTTCAAAGCTATAAACAATGATTGTGTAGACCTTTCAGATGAATTAGTAGAAGCAACTTTTAATTTTATAGTAACTAGTAATGGAAGTTATATTTTTAAATTTTGGCAAGGTGTTGACGAGAATGACGAAGACCTGTTTTTAACTATTGAAGTGCCCGTTACCAATTAAACCAATTATTAATTAATACGTGTTTAAATTGAGTTTAAACCAACTCATAGAAAATTGTAAAATTAATGATACTCAAGCGCAAAGTGAATTATACAAGCTCTTTTCGAGCAAACTATTTTCTGTATGCTTAAAGTATTCAAGAACCTATGCAGAAGCTGAAGACAATTTACAAGATGCTTTTTTGACCATTTATAGAAAAATTGAACAATACAAATACAAAGGATCTTTTGAGGGTTGGTTAAAACGAATAACCATTAACACGGTTTTACAACGTTACCGCCACGAAAAGGTTTTTGATATGATTTCTGATGATATTGTTGATGACCATACCATAGAAATAGAAGATGACACTATTTCTGTTGATTATCTTTTACAAATCATCCAGGAATTACCAGACCGATATAGGTTGGTTTTTAACTTATATGTTTTGGACGGTTATTCTCATAATGACATAGCCAACATGCTAGAAATTAATATAGGCACTTCAAAATCAAATCTAGCACGTGCTAGACAAATTTTGAAAAAAACTATTGAAAACTATAAAACAACAAGATCTTTACAATCGTTATAATGAAAGATAAAAAACATATTGACCGATTGTTTCAAGAAGGCTTTAAAGATTTTGAAGCCTCGCCAAGTAATACCGTTTGGCAAAACATTGAAAATAAACTAACTCAAAATAAAAAGAAACGCAGAGTCGTCCCTATTTGGTGGCGTTATGCTGGTGTTGCGGCACTATTATTATTGTTACTAACCATTGGAGGCATTTATTTTAAAAGTAACCTCAATAATTCTGTAAACAAAATTGTGGATACTGAAGAAAAAGTTGCCAAACCATCCATTGAAGGCGTTAGTTCAAATAAAAACACAAATAATACCAAACCATCAGAAAGCCATTCTACAGAAACAACTCCAATGAGCACAAGCTCTCAAAACCTCAACCCATCATCTGAGCCGGTTATTGTTAATTCAAACACTAAAGAAAACACCCATATAAATACAAATTCTTCATCCAAAGAAAAAACAATTTTAGGGACTAATCCTTCAGTTAATCAAGAGACATTCAATATCGTTGCAAATCAAAATGAAACCATAAAAAACAATAAAATTTCAGAAACGCAATCTATTGAAATTAAAAAACCTAGTAACAATCTTGTAACAAAAAGGCAAGACACCACTACTGTTGCAGAAGTTAATTTAGACAAGAATAACCCTTTAACATCTACAGATAAAACGATTGAAGACGCTATTGCTGAAAACTTTGATGAAGAAACCGAAAGCAACCTATCTAAATGGTCTGTCGCTACCAATGCAGCTCCCATTTATTTTAATAGCCTTGGGAAAGGTTCTTCATTAGATGCGCAGTTTAATAATAATTCTAAAAATGGTGACGTTACTTTAAGCTATGGTGTTAGTGCTAGCTATTCCGTTAACAATAAATTAAAAATAAGAACGGGCATTAACCAAGTAAATTTAGGTTACAATACCAATAATATCGTGATTTTTGAAACCGTTGGATTAAATTCCAATAGCTTAAAAAATATTGACCCAAACAACACTAATGAAAACATTGCGCTTGTAAGCGGAAATGTTTTAAGTGCGCAAAGTAGTAATGCTTTTGTTGAGACTTCTATTACATCCATTAATCAATCCTTGGGTTTTATTGAAATTCCTTTAGAAATTGAATACGCTATTATTAATAAGAAATTTGGATTTAATGTTATTGGTGGATTTAGTTCCTTTATTTTAAACAACAATGAACTATTTTCTGAAGTTAATGGAAACCAAAGGCTTATAGGAGAGGCCACTAATGTAAACAAAGTAAGCTACAGTGCTAATTTTGGTTTAGGATTAAGCTATAAACTAACTAAAAAATTAGATTTAAATATGGAGCCTTTATTTAAATATCAAATCAACACGTTTAATAATACTTCTGGCAATTTTAAACCCTATTTTATAGGTGTCTATACAGGCATTGGTTTTAAGTTTTAGGTTTTTGGTTAGGCCTCGATATTTCTTTAATAATTTTGAAGAAATATCAAGAAAACTGCTCTCTCCCAAGAGCAGTTTTTGTTTTGTGTTAAAATTTAAGCTGCCTTAAAATAACATCTCTAGCTTTTGAATTCAACATTTTAGTATCAGCTATTGTTAGTTTTTCAGTCTCTAAAAACTCATCTATTTTAACACGCATTTTTCCTGGACCACCACTAAAAAATGTATATGAAAACCGTTTTTTGCTATCTAAAAAAGTTATGGGCACTATGGGAATTTTATGATTAATGGCCAATCTAAAAGCGCCGTCTTTAAACTCATCTAACAAAATATGCTCTTCAGGAACGCCGCCTTCAGGAAAAATACAAATACTCAACCCCGACTTTAATCGCCGCTGTGCTCTTAAAAAAACAGCCTGTCTGCTTTTGGCTGAACTTCTATCGACCAAAATACAAGTTCTTTTATAGAAAAATCCGAAAAGTGGAATTTTTGCCAACTCTTTTTTTCCAACGAATACAAACGGATTTTTAACCGAAATAAGCATTAACATAATATCTGCCATAGAAGTATGGTTGGCTATAAACATGTAACTTTTGTCTTTTCTTGTGGCTTGTTTCGATTGAATTTTTACTCTAAATCCCATTCCAATCAATATAAATTTGGCCCAAAAACGGGCTAACTTAAAAAAATATGGATACCATGATTCTTTTAAAATAGAAATGATGAGTAATGGAAACATGAT
>PFKE01000078.1 GCA_002784145.1 Flavobacteriaceae bacterium CG_4_10_14_3_um_filter_33_47
AAATTCGCTTTGACTAATAAAGATCTTGGGCTTTCAACTTGATAATTTTCAACCTATTACAAAAACGTTAGTCAGAAATTAATGGGATACGTTACATAAACTTTCCAGTATCGTTAGCTTTTATAATTAAAACTTTTTCTTCATTCATAAGTTTTATTTTATATACTTTTTGAGTAATGCCTTTTTCACAATGAAAGTTTATATGATAGGTATCTTCAACTATGGTCCAGTTAGGAAATCGTTTGGCAATAGCTTGTAAAACTTCTAAAGGCAATCTCACATTTTTATAGGTTTCAGAAGTACTTAAAATATTTCCTTCGGTATTATAATCAGCAATAATTTTTCCGTCAGGTGTGTAAAACGAAATGCTATAAGCTACGTCTCCGTAATCATCAATTTCTGGATTGGTAGCTTTGTAATTGATTAGTTTTTCCTGTATTTTTTGGACAGGTAAAGCCTCAAATTTTGTGTTTGTTGCCTGTGAATAATCATAGTTGGCAACAATTTCTACTTCTTTTAATTCGATAGTTTGTGAATTCATTTGGGCGGTAAATCCAATAATAATGAGACCAAAAATTAATTTTTTCATAACTAATGATATAGAGTTAAATACAATTCTAAATTAACTATGCACGCATAATAAAAAAATGATAAAAGTCATGTTATCAATTATTTAGCATTTATAAAATAGTGATTTAGCATAACATATTGACTGTCAGATACTATGCATGCATAATAAATATGAAATATTTTAAAATCATTCATCATAAAATAAATATATCTGAATGATACTTGTACTATTTGGTAAATAAGTGGATAAAAAATTTAAAATGAGGAAAAATTATGCATGCATAATAATTTATTATATTTGATAAATTCAATTTTAAAACCATGTCAACTTCCTTATTAAAAATTCTTCAAATAAAACATCCTATTATCCAAGCTCCAATGTTTTTGGTATCCAACACCAGCATGGTTAAAGAAGCCATGAAAAGCGGTATCGCAGGATGTATTCCCGCGCTTAATTACAGAACCTTAGAAGAACTGAGAAAGGCATTAAAAGAATTAAAAGAAGCAAAAGTTGAAGGTGGTTCTTTCGGGTTTAACTTGATTGTCAATAAATCAAATATTAAATATAAAGCTCAGTTAGAGGTTATTTGTGAAGAAGGCTGTGATTTTATAATTACCTCTTTAGGAAGCCCTGAAGAAACGATTAAACAAGCCCATAAAGCTGGCATCAAAGTGTTTTGCGATGTAGTAGATTTAAAATTTGCCCAAAAAGTGGTAGCCTTGGGCGCCGATGCTGTTATAGCGGTTAATAATGAAGCTGGTGGCCATCGTGGCCATTTATCGCCTGAGATTCTTATAAAAGAATTGGTCAGTCATTGTAATATTCCAATAATCTCTGCTGGAGGTGTTGGTTGTAAAGCAGATATTGATAGAATGCTAGGTTATGGTGCTGCTGGAGTTTCTGTGGGCAGTCCATTTATTGCTTCATTGGAAGCTAATGTTACGGAAGAATACAAACAAGCCTGTGTTGATTATGGAGCCAAAGATATTGTAGTCACCGAGCGTATTTCTGGAACTCCATGCACAGTTATCAATACGCCTTATGTTAAAAAAATTGGCACTAAGCAAACTTGGATGGAGTCTATATTAAATAGAAATAAAAAACTTAAAAAGTGGGTAAAAATGATACGGTTTTCAATTGGTATGAGAGCTACAGAAAATGCTGCCACTAAAGTAACTTATAAAACGGTGTGGGTTGCAGGTCCAAGTATAGAGCATACCAAGGAAATTTTGTCAACACAAGCCATTATAAAAAACCTTACCTGCTAGTTCTCAATTTAAAAAATGCTTTTTACTATTTTAGGCATGCTTCTATTTAGTATACTAAACTCGTTGTGCATTTTAAATAATGCTAATTTTAATATTGTTGATGTTTCTATCAAAAACAAACTTATTGATATATTGAATTGTTGTAAGGGCAGCTATTTTAGATAGGATCCTAGTCTTAACCCGAATTATTCATGGATAGTTTTTGAGCAGCTGATTTTCAGATCTTCTTTAAATTTCCGTTGGATCAGAGAAATTTTGGTTAGTTTTTCCACCTGCTAGGTGGATCGGCTGTATTTTTGCCTTCAAGTATGACTATTTACTGCTTATAAATTGCTAAAATTTCACGACAAGACATAGGTATCTCAAGACGGATAAAAAGGGAATAATAGTTGCTGTAATACAGAGAGCAATTCCAGGATCAACTGCTGATGCACAAAGGCTTTGGAGAGCCTGTAATATATTCTTCTCTTGGTGATTTTTATAGTAGCACCTACTTTGAGCAGGTAGGTTCTAATGCTGCTGATCTGCCATTTCTTAGCCTCTTCAACAGAAGTTTCTTTGATTTTGTTTTACAAAATCAAAAACAACTCATAAGCAAGGCGGCTGATGAGCAATCGGAAGAAATTTGCCCAGAATCCATAATTGGATAGCCGGTCAGAGAAACACATGTTTTTTACTTCCTTGATTCGGTTCTCAATGGCTTCTCCTCTTTTTACATAAAAGTCAAAATATATTTCTCGGGCCTCTTGAGCTTCGAGATTGCTAACAATATGGTGCACATTCATACCAAGGCCAGTGCTTTCAATTTTTGAATAACAGCGTTGTGGTTTATGCCAGCTCCCCGACTTTATAGTCAAAGCTGATAAAGTGCTGGTGTTTTTCGCCCTCAGCCTGATAAAGATGTTTCACCGCCTGCTCCGCTCTTTTTACCCTTCTTTTGAGCACCTCATTGCTGGCAAGGCCAATGGCATAATACAAATTATAATGATCTGCCATCTTATAAAAGGGAGCAGAAGAGAACCCGCTATCAGCCCTGATGATGATCTTCATCTGGGGATACACTTTTCGTATTTTGAGAATGATTCTTTTTAAAATACTGACATACCATTTATTGGAATGGCTGTTCCCAGGACGAAGTACCGGAACAATAATCTGTCCGGTATCTCCATCGTGGAAAAAGAGCTCATTGTACATAATATCCATTGAACATGGATAGTTGCTATTTCACGTGAGTGGGATCATCAGTCCCATCAATGTCTATGGTGATACTCTTGCGACCTTTTAAACTCGACACATATCGATCGATCCAGGCGTAGCACAGTGCTAAAATGGAACGCTCATCCAGGCTATTCTCAAAACGGGAGATGGTGGGTTGGGAAGCCAGATTCCGCTCTAGGATATCTTTATATAAAGGGTCGTGTTTGAGATGATGGACATCATTCGCATCTTCATGCCCCTGCATCAGCATAAATACACGTTGATTTAAAAGCTTTTCTATCGTATAGGTCACTAAGATTGGATTGCGCCTATCTGGAATCCAGGTGCTGAAATATCGGATTAGTTTATGTTCCCGCTCTAATTTCTCCAAAAGAACCAGGGAACCATCAGAACTTATTTCTTCTGCAGAAAAATCTACTGAAATTGATTTTTTACCTCGATAGAAAACTGTATTTTTAGTGTTCAAAATGGGTGCTTTTAATGTTATTAAAGATGCCGCTAAGCTCTTTAAATATAACATTTTACACCCAATTTTCCTTTAATTCCAATGAATATTTCGGGTTAAACATTATTCACGTTATTTTAGGAATAGCAGGCAATTTATTGACATCTGTAGCTGGTTTAGCCTTAATTGCAATACCCATTAATGAAGCTAAAGTGGCTTTCAACAGAATGTATGAATTTGCTTCAATTGAAAAAGAGCCTTTAGGCAACGAAAGCATAAAGGGTTTTGAATCTTTAAAAATTATAAACCTTTCTTTTCGTTTTGCGGGCAGAAGTCAATTGCTAAAAAGTATCAATTTAGAAGTTAATAAAAATGAATGTGTTGCTATAGTTGGCGAAAGTGGCTGCGGTAAAAGCACATTAGGGCAGATTATCCAAAAATTTTATCCGTTTCAAAATGGCACCATCATACTCAATAACAAACAGTATTTAAAAGAAATTAATACCGAAAGTTGGCCAAATATGATGGGTGTAATTCCTCAAGATATTACCATTTTTAATGGAAATATTATTGATAATATTTTGTTAGGAAAAGACGAAACGGCAGAAAATATAGCAGCATTCTGTAAAGATTATGGATTTGAAAAATTTATAACAGAATTACCACAAGGCTATGCCACAATTTTGGGAGAGGAAGGTATTAATTTATCTGGTGGACAAAAACAGTTATTAGCCTTTATGCGTGTTTTATATAAAAAACCACAGTTGCTATTGTTGGATGAATTTACTTCTGCCATGGACAGAAACACGGAGCGATTTGTTTTAGAATTATTAATAAAGCTAAAACAAGATATGGATATTATCTTTATTTCGCATAGGTTACATACTTTAAAGCAATTAGCAGATAGAATTTATATTACTGAAAATGGTCATTCAAATACTTTTGGAACACATCAAGAGCTAATAAAGAGTGGTAATTTTTATGGTCAATTTTGGAAAGATTTAATCCAATAAAAAAGCCAGACGAATTTGTCTGGCTTTTAAAACATATGATTTAAAAAGTGGGCTTAATCCTCTTTTCTGTCTTCTCTGGGTCTTCTGTCATCGCGACGGTCATCTCTTCGATTATCACGTCCACGATTATCGCGATTTCCTCCTCTATTATCACGTCCACCACTTCTACTATCGTCTCTTGGTGGTCTTGCCACATAACCTTCTGGTTTTTCTAACAAAGCTTTACGAGATACTTTTTCTTTGCGAGTTTTTGGATCGACCCCAAAATACTTCACATTAAAAACATCACCCATATTAACTACATCGCTCACATTTTCTGTACGTTCCCAAGCCAATTCGCTAACGTGCAATAACACTTCGTTTCCTGGTGCTTCAATATATTCTACCACAGCACCAAAATCTAACATTTTAATTACTTTTACTTCATAAGTTCCACCAACTTCTGGTTTAAACATTAATGAATCAATTTTAGCTAAAACAGCATCAATACCAGCTTGATTGGTTCCTAAAATCTCCACAATACCTTCTTCAGTAATAGGATCTTCGTTAATAACAATGGTTGTTTTAGTCGCTTTTTGTAATTCTTGGATGACTTTTCCACCAGGACCAATTAAAGCGCCAATAAACGCATTAGGAATAACGCGAGTAATCATTTTTGGTGCGTGTGCTTTCACGTCGGCATTTGGTTGTGCAATGGTATCAATTAAGATGTTTAAGATATGCAAACGACCTGCCTGGGCTTGTTTTAAAGCATTAACCAAAATTTCATAAGAAAGTCCTTTTACTTTAATATCCATTTGGCAAGCAGTAATACCATCGGCAGTACCGGTTACTTTAAAGTCCATATCACCTAAATGATCTTCATCACCTAAAATATCAGACAACACCGCATATTTTCCAGTTTCAGCATCAGAAATTAATCCCATAGCAATACCGGAAACAGGTTTTTTCATTTGAACTCCAGCATCCATTAACGCCATAGTACCGGCGCAAACTGTTGCCATAGAAGATGAACCATTGGATTCTAATACTTCGGACACGACTCTGACCGTATAAGGACAATCAGCAGGAACCATATTTTTTAATGCACGTTGAGCTAAATTTCCATGACCTACTTCACGACGAGACGTTCCACGTAATGGTTTGGCTTCACCTGTTGAAAAAGGCGGAAAATTATAATGTAAATAAAAACGCTCTTCGCCTTCAAACGATGGCATATCTATTTGATTGGCTTCTCTTGAGGTTCCTAAAGTTACAGTTGCTAAGGCTTGAGTTTCTCCACGAGTAAATATGGAAGAGCCATGAACAGATGGTAAATAATCTACTTCACACCAAATAGGCCTGATATCGGTGGTTTTACGGCCATCTAAACGTAAACCTTCATTCAACGTTAAATCTCTAACCGCTTTCTTTTCAGCTTTGTAGAAATATTTAGAAACTAAATCGCCAAAATCGGCTAATTCTTCTTCAGTAAAGGTTGCTTTTACTTCTTCTTTAATAGCATCAAAAGCCGCACTACGCTCGTGTTTTGCTGAAGCAGCTCTGGCTACAGCATATACTTTATCATACGTTAAAGTTTCTACTTTTTTTGCTAAAGCTTCATCTTCACGTTCTGCCTCGTATGTACGGGTTTCTTTTTTACCAAAAGCTTCGGCTAATTTTAATTGAGCAGCACATTGTACTTTAATCGCGTCGTGTGCAAACTTGATGGCTTCAACCATGTCTTCTTCAGAAATCTCATGCATTTCACCTTCAACCATCATGACTGAATCTGCTGAAGCACCAATAACCATATCCAATTCAGAAACTTCTAACTGAGCTCTTGTAGGGTTGATAATTAATTGACCGTTGATACGACCCACTCTCACTTCTGAAATTGGACATTCAAAAGGAAAATCTGATAATTGAATCGCTGCAGAAGCTGCCAATCCAGCCATAGCGTCTGGCATCACTTCATCATCATGAGACATTAACTGAATCATGACTTGTGTTTCTGCGTGGTAATCTTTTGGGAATAACGGACGTAAAACACGATCCACTAAACGCATGGTCAGTACTTCACCATCACTAGGTCTTGCCTCTCTTTTAAAGAAGCCACCTGGGTAACGACCCGAAGCTGCGAATTTTTCGCGATAATCTACCGTTAACGGTAAAAAATCTATGCCTGGACTGGCATTGTAATTGGAAACAACGGTACACAAAAGCATACATTTTCCTGATTGTACAACAACAGAACCATGGGCCTGTTTTGCTAATTTTCCGGTTTCGATGGATATTGTACGTCCATCACCAAGGTCAATGACCTCTCTAAAAACTTTTGGAATCATAAATTTTTTAATTCTAATTAAACAATGGTCGTTGTGTTGTTGTGTGTAGTTGTTGTGTGACCAATGAAAAACTATAATAAGCTTCTTCAATACGGGTTTATACTCTGCGCAGAGTTATATTTAAAACAAAAAAGAGGCTGAAAAGCCTCTTTTTATTATTTTCTTAATCCTAATTCTTTTACTATCTCACGATATCTTAAGATATCTTTCTTAGTTAAGTAATCTAGTAAGCTTCTTCTTTTACCTACTAATTTTACTAACGAACGCTCTGTATTATAATCTTTACGATTCTTTTTTAAGTGTTCTGTTAAGTGATTAATTCTGTGCGTAAATAACGCAATTTGACCTTCAGCAGAACCGGTATCGCTTTTTCCTTTGCCGTGTTTTGTGAAGATTTCTTCTTTTACTTCTTTTGCTAAATACATGCTAATATTATTGTAAATGATTTTTATGTATACGAAAGATTTTCTTTCGAGCGGCAAATATAGTAATAATTAATGATTTATGAATAATTCATTAAAAAATAAATGCGTATAAATTATGATCTTAAAGGTTGATTAGTGATTAAATCTAAGTAATGATTTATTTTGTTTTTCAGGTATTTTCGCTCTGAAATAAAATCTAAGAAACCGTGTTCCAATAAAAATTCAGATGTTTGAAAACCTTCTGGTAAATCTTGACCTGTAGTATCTTTAACAACGCGTGGCCCAGCAAACCCAATTAAAGCGCCAGGTTCTGCAATATTAATATCGCCTAACATTGCAAATGAAGCGGTTGTGCCTCCTGTTGTTGGGTCTGTACATAATGATATATAAGGAATTCCTGCGTCTGCCAATTGTGCTAATTTTACAGATGTTTTTGCTAATTGCATGAGTGATAATGCGGCTTCCATCATTCGGGCTCCTCCAGATTTTGAAATAATCATAAAAGGAATTCTATTTTTTAGTGCATAATCTGCTGCTCTAACAATTTTTTCACCAACAACACTTCCCATAGATCCACCAATAAAGGCAAAATCCATACAAGCAATGACTAAATCTTTTCCTTTTGATTTACCTATGGCACATCTTACGGCATCTTTAAGCTTCGTTTTTTCTTGAGCAGCTTTTAAGCGATCTGGATATTTTTTTGTGTCCACAAAATCCAAAGGGTCTTTTGAGTCTAAGTTTGCATCCAGCTCTTTAAATTTATTGTCATCAAAGAGGATTTCAAAGTATTCTTTACTTCCTATTCTTACATGGTAGCCATCTTCTGGACTTACATAAAAATTTTTTTCTAGTTCATCTGCATCTACAATCTTTCCTGTGGGAGATTTATACCATAATCCTTTTGGGGTATCTTTTTTATCCTGTGTGGTGGTGGTAATTCCTTTTGTTTTTCTTTTAAACCAAGACATAAATTCTAGATTTTATATGTTCGATTGTAGCTATTATCAATCGTTTGCTATTAATGACTGCATAGTTTTACTTTGTAAGTGCTATTTTGAATTAAAAAACACTCATAAAGATAAAATATAAAGCCTAGCTACAAAATTAAAACTTTTTTTAATTTTGTAGCTAGGCCAAAGAAAAATATTAAAGTGTATTGACGTTATTTAAATCTTCAAATGCTTTTTTTAATCGCTCCACAAACGTAACTTCTCCAGCGCGTAACCATACACGTGGGTCGTAGTATTTTTTGTTTGGAGAGTCCTCACCATCAGGATTTCCAATTTGAGATTGTAAGTAGGCTTCGTTTTTCTTCATATAATCACGAATACCACTCATAAAAGCATATTGCAAGTCAGTGTCAATATTCATTTTTACAACACCATAGCTTATGCCTTCACGGATTTCCTCAACGGTTGAACCTGAACCACCATGGAATACAAAATCAATATGATTGTGGCCAACGCCATATTTTTTGGTAATGTAATCTTGAGAATTTTTTAAAATTTTAGGAGTTAGTTTAACATTGCCTGGTTTATAAACACCATGAACATTACCAAATGCGGCAGCAATAGTAAATTGGTCGCTTACTTTGCTCAATTCTTCATAAGCATAAGCAACTTCTTCAGGCTGCGTGTAAAGTTTAGAATCGTCAACATCGCTATTATCAACACCATCTTCTTCGCCTCCGGTAATACCTAACTCTATTTCTAAAGTCATACCCATTTTGCTCATGCGTTTAAGATATGTTTTACATAACTCAATGTTTTCTTTAATCGGCTCTTCTGAAAGATCAATCATATGAGAGCTGAAAAGAGGTTTACCCGTTTCAGCAAAATGTTTTTCACTGGCATCTAGTAAGCCATCAATCCAAGGCAATAATTTTTTTGCACAATGGTCTGTATGTAAAATAACGGGGACACCATAGGTTTCAGCTAAAATATGAACATGTTTTGCTCCAGCTATTGCACCAGCAACGGCGGCTCTTTGATGGTCATTATTTAAACTTTTTCCGGCGTTAAATTGAGCTCCGCCATTAGAGAATTGTATAATTACTGGAGCGTTTAGGCTTGCTGCAGTTTCTAAAACACCATTAATAGTGTCTGAACCTATAACGTTTACGGCTGGTAAAGCAAAACCTTTTTCTTTTGCTAGTTTGAAAATAGCTTGAACTTCTCTACCTGTTGCAACTCCGGGTTTTATAGTGTGTTCCATTTTTAATAAATTAGTTTATAAATATTTTTGAATTCAAAAGTAATGAATTTTTAATTACCTCCCTGAGGTTTTGATGGTTGAAACATTTAAAAAAGCACTAAAACGTTATAGTTTTCAGTAAGAAACTTTTTAGAAAGGATAGTTAATACCAATGTTGTATACCGCATTTCCAAAGTTGTAATCATTAAACCAACGGTTTTGATCTTTAAATGACGGGTCGTAAGTTTTAAAACCTATATCAAAACGGAAAATAAAAAAACTAAAGTCATAGCGCAGTCCAAAGCCAGAGCCTATGGCTAGATCTTTTAAAGAATCAAATCCTGAAAATACAGCATCTTCATTATCAACTTCATCCAGTACATTCCAAATATTGCCTGCATCAATAAAAATGGCACCGTTCAAGTTTTCAAAAAGGTTAAAACGTTGTTCTGCGCTAAACACCAGTTTTAAATTGGCTTCATTAAATTCGTTGGCAGTTTCTGAGCTTCCCGGTCCTAAACTATAAGCGGTCCAAGCACGATTATCATTGGCTCCACCAGCAAAGAAACTCTTGGAAAATGGAATGCTGGTTGAATTTCCATAAGGTATGGCAATACCTCCATAAGTTCTAATTGCTAACACATTGTTTTTACCTAAATCCCAATGTTTTATAAAGTCTATTTCGGTTTTTGCATATTGAGAAAAAGCGACATTTAAAAGTTCATAGCGGTTGTTGGTGTCTTTGGTGAGTCCTAATAATTTTCCCGTATTGGCCAGCAAATTTCCTGCTAATTCTAACTTTACCCTAAAAATTGAAAAGTTTTCATCGTATAAATTCTGTCTGGTATCTTGAACCAAACCAAAACTTGATGAAACAATTAAGTTGTTTTCTGTTAAGCGCTGTTTGCGTTCATCAATACTGGTAACGGTTTTATAATCTAAATCGTTAGAATTTAATGGCGTATTATTGTTCAATACATCATTTATAAACAGGTCTGTTTGATCTGGAAAGGTTAAATCGTTACCATTGTTGTAATTTAAGGTTAAAGCAATATCATTTAATGTGTTGTAAGAGTTTTGGTAGATGCCAAAATAATTCCTAATATTTAAATTTCTTACGTATTGAACGTTAAAAACATCTAACCTATTAGTAATGTATTTTGATGGACTCCATTTATAATTGAAGGATCCATTAAAAGTTTGTTTATCTAAACCAATATTGGTTTGACTGGTGGCAGATAAACTAATTATGGTACTTGGAGACATGTATTTTGGGACTATTCTATCGGTATTAAAAGGAGAGAACAACCTTGGAATGGTAAGCTTTAAATCGGCGCCAATTTCATTGATGTCAAAAAACTGATTGGTGTCTTTTGAAGCATCTTTTGAAGCGCCAATGGAACCTATTGCAGATATTTCAAGAGTTTCTGCACCTCTAAATATATTTCGAATGGATAAACTAGGATTAATAGCTAATCCTACCGATTGTATGTTACTTTGTGAAATTTCTGTGCTAAAGCCTAAATTAAATTTTTTAAGTGGTGTTAAAAAAACATCGGTTGTTAAGGTAGCATCATCGTTTTCGGTATATTTTATATCAGGATATTTAAAGGTTCTTAATTCGCTTAGATACCTGTATGAACGGGTTCTGTCAATATCTCTGAAAAGTGTTTTTGGAGTAATAAAAATAGCATCTGTTAAAGCTTTGGGTCTAAACCTCATTTTACCAATACTGTACAATTTGTAATTATTGTATGAGACAGAATCTGTTCTGGTCTCATTTCGGTTTTCATAAGTACCATCAGTAAAAATATTAACATCTTTAATGTAATATATTTTGAATGGCTCTCTGGTTATAACATCTTGATTTCTTATGGCTCTCTCTTGAATTTGAACTTCTACATTTACTTTTTTGTTTGTATTTACAGTATCAATTTCAAAAGTTATGTAGTCTTGGTTAAAATGAAAAACCCCTTTATTTCTTAATTCGGTAGTTATTCTCTCTCTTTCAAGTTGAAAGTTATTGGTTTTGTATTGTTCACCTTTTACAAGAAATGAATTTTTTTTGGTAAACCTGTACAATGAATCGACCATGGAGACATCTTTCTTTTTAAAGATAGAATCTATAATATATGGGTCTCCGGTTTTAATGTAGTAATCAATGTCTGCTCTCTGATTTTCTTTTCTTGTAATATTATAGGTAGATTCAACATTAAACCATCCGTTATTAATATAATAATCATTCAGTCGGGTTATGGACTTTTTTGTTCTTTCCTCATTGACAACAACAGGTGCTTCTCCGGTTTTTTTTAACCAATTATTAAAATTTATCCTTGATTCTACGTATTTGTCTAATTGTTTTTTAGATAGAAAGGATTCTAAATGATTTCTTTTGTTAGGTTTTTCATCAAGGTTGGCATTAACAATAGAGTCGATGTTTGGGCGCGCTAAGTTGTAAATGTGCAAGCGCAGCGGTGTTTTTAATAGTTTACTATTTGGTTTTTGGTATAAAAGATTGTTGATGGTTTCGGTCTTGTCTTTTTTGTCGTTAATGTGTACCGTGTTTTTTGATAATAAATATCGTTCTTCAGGAACTCTTTTTACAGCGTCGCAAGACAAAAAGATTCCTGTAAGCAAAAACAAATTGAGTATGTTATTAAATGTAAGTTTCAAGGGATGTTATAATGGTTCAGTGAGATGGATTTTTTTAAATTTATAATAATGGTCATGTTATATTCTTATTCAAAAATACGTTATTTCCTAAGAAAAATATTTAAATAAATAAGTAAGAATCAAACAAAATAATAATTTTTCGTTTTCTTTATAACCTAAAACGAAAAAGCCACTGTTCGAGGATGCTATCTAAAAGTCAAATAAAATTAATCACCAGTTTAAAGCAAAAAAAATACCGATTGCAATATGGTTTATTTGCTGTTGAAGGCCTTAAAATAATCAATGAACTTTTGCAGTCCAATTTTAAACTCGAAAAATTATATACAACGAAAACCTTCAATATTGATGCCAAACAGGAAGAAATAATTTCTGAAGCTGATTTAAAACGGATAACTTTTTTAAAAACCCCTAATAAAGCATTGGCTGTTTTTAAAATCCCTACACCAAAAAAGATGGATGATTCTGAGCTTATTTTGGCATTGGATACTGTTAGAGATCCAGGAAATTTAGGAACTATTATTAGATTGTGCGATTGGTTTGGTGTAAAGGATTTAATTTGTAGCGAAGAAACCGTAGATTGTTTTAATCCTAAAGTGGTTCAAGCAACGATGGGTTCCATAACGCGGGTAAACATTTCGTATTTAAATGTATCAGAATTTTTAAAGCAAACACATTTGCCAATTTACGGAACGTTTATGCAAGGAGAATCTGTTTATACTAGTAAATTATCAAAACAAGGTATTTTGATATTAGGGAATGAAGCCAATGGTATATCAAAAGAGATTGAACAACATATTACAAAAAAGTTAAGCATTCCAAGGTTTGGGAGTTTGCAAGCTACAGAAAGCTTAAATGTAGCCACTGCAACGGCCATTTTTTTAAGTGAATTTAAAAGAAGGTAAATTTATTGAAACGTAAAATTAATAAATAAACCTCTTGTTTTCATGCTGTTTATATTACTGGTCCAGGGGCTATTTGGGTCTTCATCTCTAACCAGTTCATCATTAATTCCAAAAAGGCCACGAATAGTAGGTGTAAATTTAAAATTGTACAGGTAAAAATCAATGCCAAAACCTAGTTCATAAAATAAAGAATTTTTGGTGGTTCTAAACTGGCCATTGCTATTATCGTCAGGATTTTCTTCGTTACTAGATAGGTTTAATGCTGTTGAAAATCCGCCTACAATAAATGGCTTGAAATTGTTAATTCTTTTGGTTGAAATTTTAACTAACAAAGGAATATGGATGTAGGTTGATTTTACCTCCCGAATTAAGTCATTATTACCAAAAGAAATCCCTTGAAAAAATTCTGGACTGTAAAATAATTCTCTGGTTGTAATTAATAAGCCTGGTTCTAAACGCAAATCAATAAAATTGTTAACCCTTAAATTTCCTATTAAACCCACATTAAAACCCACGCTTCTTTTAACAAAAATATCTCGTAGATCTTGGTTGTAGTCAAAATTAAAATCATAATTACTAAAACCTAAAAAATAACCCCAACGTAAAAGATTATTATCTGTAGAGCCTCTTCCTTGATTGGCATCATACGATATTTTTTCTTTTGTAAATAATTGAGCATGAATAATTTGAGTAAAAAATAAAAAAGATATTAGAAAAAAAACGTTTCTCATTTTTATTATTTTGTTGATGTGTAGATTGTTGCCACTCCAAAAGTTTGTGGAAAATCTTTAACATTAATAAACCCAATTTCCCTTAAAATATTGTTCAAGGTTTCACCATATGGGAAAACAGAGGCCGATTCACTTAAATAAGTATAGGCACTTCGGTCTTTAGAAAAAAGTTTGCCAATAATGGGTAAAATATATTTGGTGTACAATTTATAGCCTTGTTTAAAGGGAGTTTTGGTTGGGACAGAGGTTTCTAAAATCACAAAAATACCGTTTGGTTTTAGAACTCTTAATATTTCTGCAAGTCCTTTTTCCAAAGTTTCAAAATTCCGAACACCAAAAGCAACCGTTATGGCATCAAACGTATTGTCGTTAAAAGGCATACTTTCTGAATCTCCTAAAACCATGTCGATGGTGTTTTGTAAGTCTTTCTTTAAGATTTTTTGTTTGCCAATTTCTAACATACCACTACTAATATCTAAACCGATTATTTTGTTGGCATCTTTTTTAGCTAATGCAATGGCTAAATCGCCAGTTCCTGTGGCAATATCAAGGATAGATTTAGGGTTGGTTTGCTCAACAAGCTTAACCACTCTTTTGCGCCATTTTACATCAATACCAAAGGAAATAACTCTGTTTAAACCATCGTAATCACTAGAAATAGTATCAAACATTTTGGTGACTTGCTCCTTTTTTCCCAAATCACTATTTTTATAAGGCTTTATTTTTGACAAATCTTTTTTTTGGCAAACCTACATATTTATTTTGAATTGGAAATGTCAACTTAAGCTCAAAATGGTTAACCAATTAAAGAAACGAGGTGTTTTAAAAAAGGAACAAGCTTAAATACAAACAATTAAAAGGGGTGCTTTATAGAGGCAATATTTATTTTGTGGTATATTTGCACTACTTTTTTATGACACCATACAAATGAAAATAATTATTGCTGGAGCAGGTGAAGTAGGGTTTCACTTAGCAAAGCTTTTATCATACGAATCTCAGGAAATAACCTTAATTGATCCCAAGAAAGACAGTTTGGTATATGCAGATACTCATCTTGATATAAAGGTTTTAAAAGGAGATGCTACATCTATTAGGCTATTAACCGAAGCTAAGGTTGATAATACAGAATTATTTATTGCTGTTACTTCGTCTCAATCAACCAATATAACAGCCTGTGTATTAGCTAAAGAACTTGGAGCCAAAAAAACAATTGCCAGAATTTCAAATACCGAATTTATTGATTATAAAAGCAAAGTTGGCTTTACAAAATTTGGGATTGACGAGTTAATATCGCCAGAATCTCTGGCAGCAAAAGAGATAGAATTACTTTTAAATCAATCGGTTTTTAATGATACTTATGAGTTTGAAAATGGTGCATTGACCATGCTTGGTTTAAACTTAAAAAAAACGGCTAAAATTGTTGGTAAATCTATTAAAGAAGCTGCTCAAATTATTCCTGACATACATTTTGTTCCTATTGCCATTCAACGTTATGGTTCTCATTTAACCATTATACCTAGAGGAGATACGATGTTGAATGAAGGCGATCATGTAGTTTTTATTACTTCCAAAGGTGGAGACTCAGAATTATGTAAGTTAGCGGGTTTATTTAAGGCTGAAATTAAGAATGTCATGATTTTAGGTGGAGGAAGAATTGGGCGAAAAACAGCTAAGAGTTTAACAGAAGGCAAGTTTAACATTAAAATTATTGAGCACGATAAAGAAAGGGCTCTTGAACTTGCCGATAGGTTACCAAATACCTTAGTGATTAATGGCGATGGAAGAAATGTAGAACTACTAGAAGAAGAAAATATAGGTGATATGGATGCTTTTATTGCCGTTACAGGAAATTCTGAAACCAATATTATATCGAGTTTAGTGGCTAAAAACAGAGGTGTTAAAAAAACCATAGCTTTGGTTGAAAATATGGATTATTTTGAGTTATCACATTCCATTGGTATTGATACTTTGATTAACAAGAAACTTCTTGCGGCCAATAGTATTTTTAGATACATAAGAAGAGGTAATGTGGTTGCCATGACTAAACTTAACAGTATGAATGCTGAGCTTTTGGAGTTTGTT
This sequence comes from Flavobacteriaceae bacterium CG_4_10_14_3_um_filter_33_47, assembly GCA_002784145.1. Taxonomy (GTDB): domain Bacteria; phylum Bacteroidota; class Bacteroidia; order Flavobacteriales; family Flavobacteriaceae; genus Yeosuana. Next base: position 15,852 of record PFKE01000078.1, read on the forward strand.
GTAAATTCCAATTCTAAAATTTGCAATAAACTTATTAAAGATCTTGATTTCCCTTTAACAGCAATTATTGGCGGTGTTATTAGGGAGAATGAGGGTATGGTTGCTCTTGGAAATTTCAAAGTGTTGGCCGGAGATAAGGTTGTAGTATGTTGTTTGCCGCAATCTATTAATAAAATTGAAGGTTTTTTCTTTTAGAAATAGTGTTTTGTGAAACTGAATTATAAAATTGTTTTTCATCTTTTTGGGCTTCTGTTATTATTTAATGGTGGCTTTATGCTAATCTCATCTCTTGTAAGTTTAATTTATAAAGATGGTGTTACCTTTCAATTATTTCTGGCAAGTCTAGTAACCTTAGTCTTGGGTATTATTGTCATGGTTTATACCCGACGTCATTCTAAAGAAATGAACAAAAGAGAAGGGTATATTGTGGTTTCCTTTGGATGGATTATCATGACCTTGTCTGGTACTTTGCCATACGTATTTACGGAAAGTATTCCAAGTTTCACCAATGCTTTCTTTGAAACCATGTCTGGTTATACCACGACTGGAGCTACGATTTTAAATGACATCGAAGCCTTACCTAAAGGCGTGTTGTTTTGGAGAAGTTTAACCCATTGGATAGGTGGCATGGGTATTATAGTTTTAGCCATAGCCATCCTACCTTTATTAGGCATTGGAGGTATGCAGCTCTTTGCGGCTGAAGCTCCGGGGCCTAGCACCGATAAATTGCATCCAAGAATTACAGATACCGCCAAGCGTTTATGGCTTATTTATTTTGGTTATACTGCTGCAGAAACTTTGTTTCTTAAACTTGCTGGGATGTCTTTTTTTGATGCTATAAATCATTCTATGTCCACGTTGTCAACTGGAGGATTTTCCACAAAAAACGCAAGTGTTGCCTATTGGAATCATGAGCCTATGATTCAGTATATCATTATTCTGTTTATGTTTTTGGCTGGAACAAACTTTGTATTAAGTTATTTTGCTTTTAAAGGAAAAGTTCAAAAAATAATTCATGATGAAGAATTTAAATTATATTCTAAATTCATCTTGATTTTTACAATAATAGCGGCTCTTATCATTTACTTCAGAGCAGATGTAACCATGTCTTCTATTAATCATCCTATGGTTTTGGGCGAAGCCGAAAGTGCGTTTAGACATGGGTTGTTTCAAGTGTTATCTGTGATTACAACCACTGGTTTTATTACGGCTGATTATACCATGTGGACATCATTTTTAGTGGTCTTTTTCTTTGGACTTATGTTTTTAGGAGGTTCAGCGGGTAGTACCTCTGGAGGTGTAAAAGTGGTGCGTCATTTACTGATGATTAAAAATGGTTTTTTAGAATTTAAACGTACGCTTCATCCAAACGCCATAATACCTGTTAGGTACAATACCAAGGCAGTTTCTGGCGATATTGTATTTAATATTTTGGCCTTTTTTATCCTATATATGTTATCTTTCATTGTTGGTGCATTGGTATTTTCAATGTTTCATATTGATTTTAAATCTGCTGTTGGGCTTTCAGCATCTAGTTTAGGAAATATTGGGCCAGCACTTGGTAATTTTGGTCCCGTAAATAATTATGCGTCCTTACCCCTTTTAGCTCAATGGTGGGCATCTTTTTTAATGCTTATTGGACGTTTAGAATTGTTTACAGTCCTAATTTTATTCACGCCTTTTTTCTGGAGGAATAGATAAAGAGCTTCTCTAAAATAATATTCTTAAATTTCTTAAAACCCTTTGTGGTTATTGTTTTTTTTAATTTTTTAATACTTGGTATTTAAAGAGTTATGTTAAAATGCATGTAACAATTTATTGACTTATCCGTCTATATTAAATAACCAATTAAATTTATTATCATGGAATTAGTCGTAACAAGACAACATATAACAAGAGAATTTGAACCTAAAGTTGTTGAAAAATATATTAAACCAGAAGGGTTATTAAATTCAAATTATCAGTGTATTGCAAAGTCAAATTTAGAAAATGTTGAAGCCACTTCTATTTTTGGTATTAAGCAACGTATTAAAAGCTATCAATACAGCACAACTTCAAGTATTGAAACCTTATTAAAAGTTGGTGTTTTTATGATACTCTATTTGGTGTTGTTTTCTTAATGATTTGTTGATTCGTCTCTTTACACTCAAAGAGATTCTATATATTGTAAGCCACTAAATTTTAGTGGCTTACATTTTTTATATCAAAAAACCATTTATCGGCCAAACCTCCGGTAAATATTAAAAATCCCATTAAATTCTGTAATAATTATCAAAAATTGTGTAATAAAAAAGGACACAAGCCAAACTACTTTTGTATAAAAATTTAGAGTAGAGTTTTTTATTATACAATTTATTTGAAAGATTATGAATAAAACTTTAAAATCCATTCTGTTGGTAGTAGGTCTAGTTTTGTTGATCTATGGTGTTTACACCGTATTTGCTCCAGAAGCTTCATTAAGTATTGGCTCGCTAGATATTACAGCTCAAGATAATACCAATTCATACATCATGATTGGATTAGGGCTAGCATCTATTCTTATCAGTTTTATTGGAGGTAAATATTTAAACTGATTTGTAATGAAAATTTATACTGTCTAAAGTTAATACAGTTCTTATATAATATAGTTGGTTGGTGAATTATGTATGGTATCAATCTTTAGGCAGTTTTTTTAATATTAAAATAGATGTATTCAAAAAACCACATTACTCATAGTGCCTTAAGCCTTTTTTCACTTATTGCAGTGGTTTTTATATTATATGTTTTACAACCTTTTTTAGTTCCATTATTTTACGCTGTCATATTTAGCGTTATGATATTTCCTATTCAAAAATTTCTTGAAAAAAAATGGAGATTTAACAGATTGTTAGCAACCATCTGCTCTTTAACTATCTTGATTTTTTTAACGGTATTGCTTGTGTTTTTAATTAGTACAAGGCTAGAAAATTTTATTGATAATAGTGAAGAATATTCCAAAAAGCTATCCGAGTTATTTCGCAAATCAATCAATTATTTTGAGAAATCATTTGGTGTTGGAAATAATAGAATTTTATCAGGGACTGATCTTAAAACAGAAAACATCATTAAAAACAACTTTGACAAAATTGGAGTGGTTATTTCTGAATCGGGAAGTATTTTAGGGAATCTGGTTTTAGTTCCTGTTTATATATTTTTCTTTCTATACTACAGGGTTTTTTTTAGAACATTTATATACAAAGTGTTTAATTCACACCCTAAAATATTTCTTAATAATATTATAAATAAGATTTATCTAATTCAGCAAAATTATTTATTGGGCTTGCTTAAGGTCATCATCATTGTTGGATGTTTAAATAGTATTGGATTACTTTTGTTAGGCATTGGAGATCCTTTCTTTTTTGGCTTTTTAGGGGCTTTTTTATTGTTAATACCTTACATAGGCATTATTGTAGGATCATTATTGCCTGCAATTATTGCTTTAGCAACCAAAGATTCTGCTTGGTATGCTTTTGGAGTTATAGGTGTTTTTGGATTTATACAATTTTTAGAAGGAAATTTTATTACGCCCAAAATTACTGGATCAAAAGTAAGTATCAATCCTTTTATTGCCATTACATCTCTTTTGTTGTTTTCCATGCTTTGGGGAATATCAGGAATGGTTTTGGCATTACCCGTTGTTGCCACGTTAAAAATATTATTTGATCATACTCCAGGCTATGAAGCATATGGGTTTTTAATTGGAGAATCTTTAGATAAGTATTTACAAAGCAGATCAAAACAACGTTTAAAAAAATGGGAAAAAATTAGAAAAATGAAACACGAATAATTAGACATATCCTTTATTAGGTTTGTATTAATCTAGTTATATAACAAATAAAAAGGCTTTTATACAAAATCCTTCACTACCTTTACTTGTTAGCCTTTTAATAAAAGTCAACATATTTTTATATGAAACTATTCTTGAAATTTGATTTTAACACACTCAGTAAAAAAGTATTGGAGTCTAAGTTAGATGAGCAAAACTTGGAATACAAAATCCTAGGTTTTGGCGAGATAGAGCTTATAAAAAAACTAACTCCTGAAGATTACGATGCTTTACAAAGTTCTTTACATGACTATGGTATTGAAATAGTTGAAAGTCAGAAAAGTATTTTAGTTCAAAAAATTAAAGATATGATCATCAATATGGTTTTTAATGAAAATATCGATTTAAAAGTAAAAAGTTCGGTGTATTTATCTAAAAATATAGGGCACAGTTATGGATATCTTTCTAATTTGTTTTCAGAAATGACCTATTCATCCATTGGAAATTTTATCATCATTCAAAAAATAGAATATGTAAAACATCTCATTTTAAATACAGAATTAAATTTAACCGAAATAGCTTTCAAACTTAACTATTCCAGCGTTGCACACTTAAGTACTCAGTTTAAAAATGCTACAGGTATCACGCCTTCTGCTTTTCAGCGTATTATTTTTAAAAGAAGGAAACTTGCAAAGCAAAAAACAAAATAAATTTATTAAAAAGGTATGCAAAAAGATTATATCTATATAATTCTAGCTGATGATGATGAAGATGACATTCTTTTTTTTACGGATGCTTTTGATGAATTAAAAATCAACACCAAAGTTAATTCGTTTAAAGATGGTGAAGAGCTTATGAATTATTTAAATAAAGATAATGCCCTTATGCCTAACGTTCTGTTTCTGGATTTAAATATGCCAAAAAAAACTGGAATAGAATGTTTGGCAGAGATTAAGGCTAGCCAGAAAATGTCTGATATTGCCATAGCCATTTATTCTACATCTGCTTCAGATGATGATATTGAAAAAACCTTTGTATTGGGCGCAAATATTTATATAAAAAAACCGAGCGACTTTAAAAAACTTAAAAAAGTACTTTCAGAAGTTGTTGCCATTAATTGGCAATACCATACCAACGCCTTAAATAAAGACAACTTTTTATTGCGGCTATAATGATCATGAACAATTGGTTTAAATCGACATTATTTTTAAAAATCATTCTTTTATTAAGTTTGTTTGTCATTCTAGTTATAGGTGGCCTTACTTTCAGACATATTTCTAATTTAACAAGTTCTACAGAAGTTGTTGTTAAAACCTATAAAGTTAATTTAGAGTTAGAACAAATAATCTCATATTTAAGAGATGCTGAAAGTGGATATAGAAATTATATAGTCACCAAAGATACTTTTTATATAGAGTCTTATTTAAATGCACATAAAAAAGTCAACAATTCTTTCCTAAACCTAAGAAATCTCATTAAAGTAAATTCAGAGCAACAGGAAAACTTAAAGATTTTAAATAAATTAACCGATAGCCTTTTTTCAAGTTTCGCTGAATCTAAAGTGTTTGTTAAGAATGATGAAACAAATACCGAAACATTCAAAACTCTTTTTTTTAAAGAAAAAGTAATCATTGACAGTATCAGACGCCAGTCTATGGTTATGTTTCAATTAGAAAATAAACTGCTTAATGAGCGTCAAAAGGAATTTCAAAGCGATTTAAAATTTACGCCATTATTTTTTTATGTTGTGTTACTAATCATGCTTTTACTCATTATCATTGCATATACAAAGATTAGCAACAACCTAAAAAACATCAAAGCAAAAAATGACCAATTATTAATCTTTAAAGAATCTACAAACCAATCCGAAATTATTGGTAAACATGGTAATTGGGTTTGGCATATAGATTCTGATAAGTATGTCTATTCAGACAATCTATATCGGCTTTTAGGTGAAGAACCCCAATCGTTTGAAGCTACTTTTGATAATTTTTTAAAATTTGTTCATCCTGATGATGTGGGTAAATTAGCGGAAGATTTAGATAAAATGATTGATGTAGAAGAGTTGCCCTTTACAAACTATAGAATTATTCAAAAAAACGGTACAATAAAATATCTTAAAGCTTATGCAAAATCTTTTTATAGTGATAGTGGACAAAAACGACTGCTAGGTAATACCAGTGATGTTACCGATGAGATTAAAAGTATTTTAACCCTTGAAGAACGTAATTTAGAATTAGAACAAAATAACAAAGAGCTTTCTGCTTTTAATTATGCAGCTAGTCATGATTTGCAAGAGCCTTTACGAAAAATACTGACCTTTATTTCTAGGCTAGAAGAAAAGGAAAGCAATAACTTTTCAGATACAGGACAGCAATATTTAGAACACATTAAAGCTGCAGCTTCAAGAATGCGTTTATTAATAGATGATTTACTTCAATTTTCAAGAACAAATAAACCCGACAAAGAGTTTGTTAATGCAGATTTAAATGAGCTTTTTGAAAATGCCAAACAAGATTTAACTGTAATTATTTCAGAGAAAAAGGCGCAAATCAAAATTGCTACCTTGCCAAAAGCAACGGTTATAGATTTTCAGATACAGCAATTGTTTTTGAATTTATTGAGCAATTCTTTAAAATATAGTAAAGAAGAAACGGCGCCAATTATTAAAATATATTATTCTAAAGTGGAAGCGGATAAGGAGCCTATTTTATATAAAGCTCCACAAAGCCATTACCATAAAATTACTTTTACCGATAATGGTATTGGTTTTGACCAAAAATATGCCAAAAAAATATTTGACCTATTTAATAGACTGCACAACAAGCAGGACTATTCTGGTACAGGCATAGGGTTATCCATATGTAAAAAAATTATTCAAAACCATAAAGGGTTTATTTTTGCCAATGGCGAGATTAATGTTGGCTCTGTTTTTACCATATATCTTCCAGTTAATTAAAATTATACTTCACATACCTTTTTTTAAGCATGTCAAAACTCCTTCGGACAATTTTTAAAACTAGTTTAATATAGAAATTCTGTAACAATCACTAAAAATGATGTAAAAGTTAAGAGCCAATGGGGTTGTAACTTTGTATTATAAATTAATAACAATTAAAAACCAAACATCATGAGAAGTTTATTATATCTAGTAGCTGTTATACTTATTATAGGATGGGCTTTAGGGTTCTTTGTTTACAGTGCAGGATCCATAATCCATATTTTATTAGTCATTGCGGTCATTGCAATATTGTTAAGACTTATTGGTGGAAAAGGGTTGTGATTTTTTACAACTCTAAATAAAAATGAATACTATCAAAACTTTAAGAACGAAAAATTAATATCACAAACATTAAAATTATGAAATCAAATGTATTAGGTATTGTTGCAGGATTAGCAGCAGGAGCCTTGTTAGGAGTGCTTTTTGCACCAGATAAAGGATCAAAAACAAGAAAAAAAATTAAAACTAAAACAAGCAAATTAAAAAATGATTTAAAGGATGAGTTTGATAGTTTTTTAGATACTGCCTCAAAAAAATATAATTCCATAGTAGACAAAGGGGAAGACATACTTGAAACGGAAAAAGGAAAAATAAAGGACACCATTAATTCTAAAAATTAAAAACCAATTCTGTGGAAAATACAGCTACAAGCGTAGAAATGCTTTTTGAAAAAGCAAAAAAGTATTCAGAAACCAGTTTAGATTTGCTTGCGTTAAATGCTGTAGATAAAACTGGAGATGTGCTTTCTTCCTTAGCATCAAGGGTTTTTATTGCTATGGCTGTTGCCATGTTTACCTTGTTTTTTAATATAGGAATTAGCTTGGTTATTGGTAAGTTATTACACGAATATTATCTAGGTTTTTTAATAGTGTCTGCTTTTTATTTGATAACAGCAACTGTATTGTGGTTATTTAAAGCTAAACTTATTGAAACGCCAATAGACAACATGATTGTTGCCAAATTATTAAAATCTAGGAGAACTGGGATTAACCTTTTAGACAAATTTAAAGAGAAAAATAATGGCACCATCTAAAAATCAAATACAATCTTTAGATAAAGCGATAAGTTTATTGGAAAGTCAAAAAAGAATCGAATTTATTGATTTAAAGAATCAATTTTTTAAAACGAGAGAACATTTCAGACCACTTAATTTATTAAATGAAACCATTAAAGATTTTGGCGAATCACCAGTAATTAAAGCCAATCTTTTTGAAACGATAATCAGTATTACTGGAGGTTATTTTTCAAAAAAACTAATCATAGGCAAATCAAATTCCTTTATAAAAAATTTGCTGGGATATGTTTTGCAGTTTGGTGTAACAAATTTCATTTCAAAAAAAGTCAGTTCAGATACTGATAACCAAAGTAAATAATAATCAAACCATAATAATTTAAAACAAAGAACATGAAAACATTAAAATTAACATTAGCAATAGTTGCTTTTGCGGCAATATTTACCTCTTGTAAAGATACCCAAAAAGATGTAGCCCAAGAAAGAGTTGACAAGTATACAATGTATATTGATTCTGTAAGCAATGTAACTTCTGCTGAAGCAACTAAAAATTGGAAAACCATTGAAAGTAATTATCAAAAAAATAAAGAAGAAGCAAACAACGCGATTGTTGACGTGAAAGAAAATACTGAAATGCAAGCATCTATCGATGAATCAACAGATCAGTTTTTGGTTTTTAAAGCAAAAGTCAAAGCAGAAACAGAAGCTATGCAAGCAGAAAATTTAAAGGTGATGATGAGGCAAACATTGTTAGGAACCGGTTTTGATAATAATGATATGAAATTTACCTGGATTCATAAAGATAATATTTTAAGTGTTTATCAAAATTTTGTTGACACGGTTGAAAAAAACAAAGATTCATATTCAAGAGAAGATTGGGATGAAATCAAGTTATTGTATGAAGCTATTGATACCAGAAAAAATACCGTAGAAAATGAAGGTCTAACAAGCGAAGACAACAGAAAAATTGCTGGTTTAAAATTAAAATTTGCACCTATGTACACGTTTAATAGAATGGGAGCAAAATCTAGTGAAAACGCTGAAGCAAAAGAATAATTAAAAAAATTAACAATAAAATTAAAACAATGAAAAATTTTTTAATAACAGGTATAATAGTATTAATTGCTAGTGTATCAATAAACGCACAGGAAATTTCAAAAAATGCCTTAGGTCTAAGACTAGGTGATAGTGATGGTTTTGGAGCTGAAATATCATATCAAGGAAGATTAAGTGCTAACAATAGATTAGAGCTGGATTTAGGATGGAGAGATGGTAAAAATTATGACGGTTTTAAGCTTGCCGGTTTATACCAATGGGTTTGGAATATTGAAGATGGTTTTAATTGGTATGTTGGTCTTGGTGGTGGTTTAGGGTCATATGATTATAATGACAATAACTTTAACAATGGAAATGATTTTACAGATACGTTTGTGTTTGCCGCAGGGGATATTGGTATTGAGTACAATTTTGATATTCCATTATTAATATCTTTAGACTTTAGACCAGAAATAGGTTTTGGTGACGAACTTTATGACAATAACGATTTAGGTTTAGATATTGCATTAGGTTTAAGGTATCAGTTTTAAACTGCTTAAAAAAGCACTATCTGCACTATCTCAAAAACTGTGTAAGTAATAAAAAGATAGCTTCGGTCTTGACCCAAGCTATCTTTTTTATTTTAGTACCTCAGCTTTTCTAATATAAACATTTTTTAATGGCCAGTCGGCTTCATCGGTTTTAACAGCTGCTATTTTGTCAACAACATCCATGCCTTTAATCACTTTACCAAAAACAGTATAATCACCATCTAAAAAATGAGAGCCGCCTTGCTGCTGAATGATAAAAAATTCAAAAGGCGAGGCTAATTTATACGGATTATCAATTTCGCCACTTGGCATAGAAATTACACCTCGTTCATGGGTAAAACCTCTGTTGGTATCTGTGGGCAATAAATACCGTCCAATTTCAGCTCTTTTTTTGGCCGTTTTTTTATCATCACTATTACCAGCTTGCACTATAAAGTTATTGATTACTCTGTAAAATTGAGTATTATTAAAATAACCTCTTTTGGTTAAGTAAATAAAGTTGGCTCTGTGAAATTTAGTTTCTTCAAACAGTAAAATATCAATAGTTCCAAAATCTGTTGTTAAGCGTACTTTGTTTTCTTTATGATGCTTTTCATATTCTAAAAAGAATTCCATGGCATTCATCAAACCATTCAACACAGGAAATTTTGTTGTATCTTCTTCTTGTGAAACGGAGTTGCTCTCTTTTTTTTTAATATTGAATTCAGTTGTTTCCTGCTTTATCTTCTTCTTAGATTGTTTATCTTCACAATTTAAAAATAAAACGAAACCACATAACAGCCATACCATTCTCATAAAATGAATTTTGATGAATTTTTATTAAGAATTTCAAAAATAAAGAATATCCCGCTACCAGCCGAAACATCACAGTTTAAAATGGTGCCTCCCTTTAGAAAAGAGCTTTTAAAAAGGCATAAAGAAGACCTGAAATATGCTAAAAAGGCTGGAGTTTTAGCACTTTTTTATCCAAATAAAAACCATGAAACTAGCTTGGTGTTAATTTTAAGAAAAACCTATCAAGGCGTTCATTCGGCACAAGTAGGGTTTCCTGGCGGAAAATTGGAAGCACACGATGCATCGCTTAAAGATGCCGCTTTGAGAGAAACGTTTGAAGAAATAGGCGTGCCTATACATTGTATTGAAGTTTTAAGTGAGTTAACGGAGGTTTATATACCGCCAAGTAATTTTTATGTAAAACCATACTTAGGTGTTTCAAATAAAAAATTATCATTTATTAAAGATGAAAGTGAAGTTGAAGCTATTATAGAAATCTCTTTAAAACATTTTTTTGATGATGCTGTAATTATTTCAAAAAAGGTTACAACCTCTTACAGTGTTGAGGTTGAAGTGCCGGCGTTTTTATTAAATGGTCATATAGTGTGGGGAGCAACAGCCATGATTTTAAGCGAGATTAAAGACTTATTAAAACAATTGATGTAATTCATAGTTTTATTACATTTGTATTTACTAACTTATTGAAGACGGATGTATGGCGTTGTTTAAACGAAATCCTTTTGGGCATATTCTTTTTATAAAAAAGTGGTTGATTAGAATTCTTGGAGTGCTCACACACAGGCGCTTTAGAGGTTTTAATGAACTACATATTGAAGGTTCAGAAATTATTAAAAATTTACCCGATACAAACGTGCTGTTTATATCCAATCATCAAACTTATTTTGCAGATGTTGTGGCCATGTTTCATGTGTTTAATGCTAGTTTAAGTGGCCGTGAAGATTCCATAAAAAATGTGGGATATCTTTGGAATCCAAAACTCAACATTTATTACGTGGCTGCCAAAGAAACCATGAGAGCCGGATTGTTGCCTAAAATACTGGCTTATGTTGGGTCTATCAGTATTGAAAGAACTTGGAGAGCCGAAGGGAAAGATGTGAACAGGCAGGTAAAAATGAGTGATATTTCCAATATTGGTAAAGCCTTAGATGATGGTTGGGTTATTACCTTTCCGCAAGGCACCACCACGCCATTTAAGCCTATTAGAAAAGGTACAGCACACATTATTAAAAGATATAAACCGATTGTGATTCCTATTGTGATAGATGGTTTTAGACGGTCTTTTGATAAAAAAGGATTGCGCATTAAAAAGAAAAATATCCTTCAATCTATGGAAATTAAAGCACCTTTGGAGATTGATTATGATAATGAAACGACTGAAGACATCGTAAGTAAAATTGAATTTGCTATAGAGCAGCATCCTTCCTTTTTAAAAGTTGTGTCAGAACAAGAATTAGCTGCTTTAGAAGCATTGAACAAATTAAGAGAGTGGTAAACTATTAAACCTAATAATTTATGCTTAAACAAATAAATCCAAAACTTCCTATGCGTGATAAGTTAATTACCAGAGAGTTTTATATAAATAAATTAGGTTTTTCAGAGTTTGGAAGTGCAGATTTTGAAGGCTATTTAATGCTTCAAAAAGATCACATTCAAATTCATTTTTTTGAGTTTAAAGCGTTAAATCCGTTCGAAAATTATGGTCAGGTTTATATTAGAACAGATGCTATTGATCCATTATATCAACAATTATTAGCTGCTAAAACAGCCATACACCCTAACGGATCTTTAGAAATTAAACCTTGGGGACAAAAGGAATTTTCCATTTTAGACCCAGACCATAATCTGCTCACTTTTGGAGAAAGTGTTATTTAATTTAATAAAGCGCTTATAACTCTCTAGGTTCGTACTTTTATCTCTCAATTTGCCTCTTTTATTTTCCGGTATTTAGTCAAAACTTTGCATGTCGACAAGCTTTTTGTAAATACCATTTTTGGCAATAAGTTCATAATGTTTACCTTGTTCTACAATTTCACCTTTATTTAAAACCACAATGTCATCGGCGTTTTGAATGGTTGAAAGTCTATGAGCTATCACAATGGATGTTCTATTTTTCATCATGTTTTCTAAAGCTATTTGCACCAAGCGTTCACTTTCGGTATCTAGGGCCGAGGTGGCCTCGTCTAAAACCATGATTGGTGGACTTTTTAAAACGGCTCTAGCTATACTTAAACGCTGTTTTTGACCGCCAGAAAGCTTGTTTCCAGAGTCGCCTATGTTTGTTTCTATGCCATTGGGTAAGTCTTTTACAAATTCCCAGGCATTGGCAATTTTTAAAGCTTCAATAACATCGTCGTTGGTTGCGTTGTCATTTCCTAGCTTTAAATTGTTTTTAATGCTATCATTAAATAAAATAGCATCTTGAGTTACGATGCCTAATTGTTGTCTTAGAGATTTGGTTGAAAACTCTCTAATATCTATGCCATCTATTAAAATGCTTCCATTGTTTACATCATAAAACCGAGTTATCAAATTGGCAATGGTAGATTTTCCACTTCCAGATTGACCAACCAACGCCACGGTTTTTCCTTTGGGAATTGTTAAGGAGAAATCTTTTAAAACATACTCATTTTCATATTTAAATGAAATATTATTAAAAACTATTTCAGAGTCAAAACCAGTTTTTACAATGGCATTTTCTTTGTCTTTTAAAGGGTTTGGGGTATCTATTATTTCTTGAATACGCTCTGCAGCTGCATCTCCTTGCTTGATATTATAAAGCCCTCTTGAAATAGCTTTAGCAGGAGTTAGTATGTAATATGCTAAACCCATATAGACTAAAAAAGAACTTCCATCAAGACCTCCCGTACTTCCTTCTTTTAAAACTAGTTGACCACCATACCATAATAACACAGCAATTACGAAAATGCCTAAAACTTCACTTGCTGGCGATGCCAAATTTTGACGGTTCATTAATTTGTTTGAAAAATTGTAAAACCTGTTGGAGGAATCTTTAAATTTATCTTCAAACTTTTTTTCTGCGTTAAACCCTTTTATAATACGTAATCCAGAAAGTGTTTCTTCTAATGTGGATAAAATAACGCCTTGTTCTACTTGAACACGGTCTGATTTTCGTTTTAAGCTTTTTCCTATTCTAGAGATGATCAACCCTGTAATTGGAATAAAAATGAATACAAACAATGTTAAGCTAGGGCTTAAATATACCATGGCTACAATGGTAAAAATAATGGTTAAGGGCTCTCTTATAATAAGTTCTAAAACAGGTAACATGGAGTATTGAAGGGTAGAGACATCATTAGTTACACGAGCCATAATATCCCCCTTTTTTTGCTCTGAAAAATATGAAAGCGGCAAATCGACCGTTTTTTTATAAACGGCATTTCGTAAATCCCTGACAACGCCATTTCTTAAAAACACCATAAAGTAGTTTGCCAAATAGCCAAATAAATTTTTAAGTAAAAAAGCAACGATGATTAATCCAACAACAAAAATGAGTGCTTTTGAATTGTCTCCTCCTGTAAATTCATGCATTTGGTAAGTAAGCAGGTTTTCTAAATAATCGCCTAATTTAGAAAGGCCTTGGTAATTTGGCTTTACGGGATCAATGTGTACGATTTTATTGCCTAGGTTATCAGCATTCTTCTTAAAAATTACATCTAACATAGGCTTTAAAGCAATCATGGATAAGGTGCTAAATAAGGCAAATAATATGTTGGAAATAATGTGTCCTAAAGCATACTTTTTGTAAGGTTTGGCATACTTTAAGATATTTAAAAACTGATTCATTAAATATGATTTGTCTGTTTATAAAACATGCTTTTATGGTACCATAAAAGCATGTAAATTTATAACAAATATAAGGGTATTATATTAATTTCATGTCTTTTAAAATGGCTTCTGCTTTAGCATCAAGTTCTGTCTCGGTTTTAGTAAAATCGGCAACCGAGTTTAATGTTGTGTTAACGCTTACATAAAATTTTATTTTTGGTTCTGTACCGCTTGGCCTTAATGCCACTTGACTGCCATCTTCTAAATTGTAAATAATAACGTTTGATTTTGGGATGTCAATCTTAGTTTCTTTACCTGTGCTTAGGTTTTTTGAAACAGACAATTCATAATCATCAATTTTAACCACTTTAGAGCCATTAACAATTTTTAAAGGATTTTCTCTTGCATCCATCATCATTTGTTTAATCTCTTGAGCGCCTTCTATGCCTTTTTTAGTTAATGACACTAATTTTTCTTTGTAAAAACCATGTTCCGCATATAGCTTTATAAGTTCTTCAAAAAATGAACTTCCATTGGCTTTTGCAAAGGCTGCAATCTCGCAAGCCAAAAGAGTTGAGGTAACGGCATCTTTATCTCTAACAAAATCGCCAACCATAAAACCAAAACTTTCTTCGCCACCACCAACAAAGTTTAGTTCGGGAAAATCATGGATAAGTTTTGCTATCCATTTAAAACCAGTTAATACAATTTTGCTTTCAACGTTGTATGAGGTAGCCAGTTTGTTTAGCATAGGTGTTGAAACAATGGTTGAGGCAATAAATTCCTTTCCTTTTATTTTTCTTTCCGCTTTCCATTGTTTTAATAAAAAAGCGGTCATCATTAACATGGTCTGGTTGCCGTTAAGTAATTGTAATTTGTTTTCAGAATTACGAACGGCAACACCTAATCGGTCACCATCAGGATCGGTTCCAATTACAATATCTGCATTTACTTTTTCTGCTAACTCCAGAGCCATCTTTAATGCCGCTGGTTCTTCAGGGTTTGGAGAAGCCACCGTTGGAAAATCTCCATTTGGTACTTCTTGTTCTTTTACAATGTGTACATTTTTATAACCTGCTCGCTTTAAGGTTTCAGGAACTAATGTGATAGACGTACCATGAAGGGAAGTGAAAACGATGCTTAAATTATCTTTTGCTTTTTGTGATGCTGTATTGCTGCCTTTTTTAACAGATTCAGTAATAAACACATCGTCCACATCTTTTCCTATGTAATGAATTAAAGAATTGTTAGGTTCAAATTTTATATCGCTATATTCTAAAGCGTTTATGTATTCAATAACAGCATTATCATGAGGGGGTACCAATTGCCCACCATCTTGCCAATATACTTTATAGCCATTGTATTCTGGAGGATTATGGGAGGCTGTTAAAACAATACCGCAATGGCAATTTAAATGTCTTACTGCAAATGATAACTCTGGAGTTGGGCGCAAATCTTCAAATAAATAAACTTTGATACCATTGGCTGAAAACACATCGGCAACCACTTTTGCTAAGGTTTTGCTATTATGTCTGCAATCATAAGCAATAACAGCTTTTGGGTTTTCTTTTGGAAATTGTTTATGTATATAATTGCTTAATCCTTGTGTACTTCTGCCTAAAGTGTATTTGTTTACTCGGTTGGTGCCAATTCCCATAATACCACGCATGCCACCTGTTCCAAATTCTAAATCTTTATAAAAACTTTCTTGTAGATCTTTTGGATTGTTAGCAATGCTATTTTTAATACTAGTTTGTGTGTTTTCATCAAAAGTTGGTGTTAACCAAGTATTGATTCTTTCTAAAATTTTTGGTTCAATGTGTATCATAATATTTCAAAAAAATTATAAAAACAAGTTGTAATTGTTTTAGGTATTAATTGGTATTTATAAACGGAAATGGCCTAAAGTTATTAATTAAAATTTAATTCATCCTTAATTGAATAGCGTTTTTTGTCTTGCTTGGTGCGTAAAATAATTTCGCCTAAAAAACCAGCTACAAAGAATTGGGTACCAATAATCATGGTAGATAGCGCTATATAAAATTGTGGACGTTGGGTTATTAATCTTCCCGAAGGATTTAAATATATTTTATCAAAACCAAGATAAAAGGCAAATGCAAAACCAATAATAAACATGATAACACCTAAGGTTCCAAATAAATGCATAGGTCTTTTTCCAAACCGAGATAAAAACCAAATGGTTATTAAATCTAAAAAACCATTGATAAACCGATCCATGCCAAATTTTGTATCACCATACTTTCGTGCTTGATGAATCACTATCTTTTCGCTAATGTTTGTAAAACCAGCATTTTTTGATAATACAGGAATGTAACGGTGCATTTCTCCATTAACATCAATGTTTTTAATAACCTCTTGTTTATAGGCTTTTATGCCACAGTTAAAATCATGAAGTTTGACTCCTGACGTTTTTCTTGCGGCCCAATTAAAAAGTTTGGAAGGTAAATTTTTAAAAAGAATGGAATCATGTCTCTTTTTTTTCCATCCAGAAACTAAATCAAATCCTTGATTAACAACCATGTTATAAAGTTCTGGAATTTCATCTGGACTATCTTGTAAGTCGGCATCCATGGTTATAACAACATCCCCTTGAGCTTTTTCAAAACCAGCATGAAGTGCTTGAGATTTTCCGAAATTTTTTAAAAATCGAATACCTTTAACCGTTTTGTTTTTTGAAGAAATCTCTGAGATAATTTGCCACGAATTATCGGTGCTACCATCATCAATATATATAATTTCATATGAAAAATGATTGGATTGCATAACCTTTGCAATCCAATCATGTAATTCTTTTAAAGAGTCTTGTTCGTTAAGTAGTGGTATGACTACAGATAGATTCATAGATTATTCTTCACGTTTCATTATCAGTCCACCTATAAGTGAATATATTAATCCAAACAAAGCACTTAGAGCAATCCATATAGCAGTTCCGATAACAGGATTCATGAATTTTTCCATCATTTTCATTTGTTTGTCAACAATCTCTTCGGTTAAATTAGGGTTTTCAAGCATTTTATCTTTTGTAACCTCCATCATTTGCGACATAAATTCAGGATCAATTACATAATTAAAGATTAATCCGTAAACAGCATAAACAAGTGCACTGATTAATCCAATGGCCAAGCCTATTTTAATCGCTTCTCCCAGGCTTAGTAAGTTATCATTAGTTTTCTTGTATTTTGAAATTGTATAAAAAATAGTAACAGGAAATGCTATGTAATAAATCCAATTTGGCCATTGTTTTAATTCTAAAGCCCATCCTGTGACGTATGAAATTACGCCTATAATAACCATTAGTAATCCTAATAATAGACCATAATTTAAAGCAAATTTCCCTGGTGAAAGTTTTTGTGATTCCATTTTTTTGGTTTTAAAAATTTAGTTGACAGTTAGTAAACAAAGATAAGCAAACGTTACATAATGGCATAAAATAAAAAATAATAAAAAATATTGTTCATTTCAAAAAATAACTTAAATTTGCACTTCCAAAATTGAAAAGAATATAAAGCGCAAAGCGATGAAAAAAGGGATACATCCAGAAAATTATAGAATTGTAGCGTTTAAAGATATGTCTAATGAAGATGTGTTTTTAACAAAATCAACGGCTAATACTAGTGAAACAATCGAAGTAGATGGTGTTCAATATCCTGTTGTAAAAATGGAGATTTCAAGAACCTCTCATCCGTACTACACTGGTAAATCTAAATTAGTGGATACCGCTGGACGTATAGATAAGTTTAAAAACAAATATTCTAAGTTTAAAAAATAATTTAGAGACACAATGAAGTCATCTTGACTTTTTAATTTTATAAAATTTCTTCAGTCCAATTACAATAAAAGCTAGAAAGTTAAACCCTTTTACAACTTGTTATTGTTGT
>PFKE01000141.1 GCA_002784145.1 Flavobacteriaceae bacterium CG_4_10_14_3_um_filter_33_47
AAAGCCCATGTTATTGCATTGAAGCGCCT
This sequence comes from Flavobacteriaceae bacterium CG_4_10_14_3_um_filter_33_47, assembly GCA_002784145.1. Lineage (GTDB taxonomy): Bacteria > Bacteroidota > Bacteroidia > Flavobacteriales > Flavobacteriaceae > Yeosuana. Next base: position 30 of record PFKE01000141.1, read on the forward strand.
TCTGGAAAATCATAACAAATCAAACTTTGAAACGTTTAATTTAGGAACAGGAAAAGGGAGCTCTGTGTTAGAAGTGGTTCAGTCTTTTGAAAGAGTCTCAGGAGAAAAACTTAATTATAAAATTGTTGGTAGAAGAGAAGGCGATATTGTTTCTGCTTATGCAGATACCACCAAGGCTAATAATGAATTAGGTTGGAAATCAAAATTAACCCTAGATGATGCGATGCGTTCGGCATGGAAATGGGAACAGGTAGTTAGGAATAGTTGATTTTTTTAAATAGTATAAAAGCAAAAACCACAGTTTCAAAATTTGAAAATGTGGTTTTTGTCATGAAAGAAGGTGTTATTTATAAAGATTAATTAAGTTTCTTTTGCTAGGTCTTTTTTCTTTCTAAAACTAACAAGTAATAATATAATCATGCCTGTTGTTACAGAAAGATCCGCCAAATTAAAAATGCCCGTTCTGAAAACGCCCCCTAAATCAATGTGAAAAAAATCGGTCACAGAACCATAGACTATTCTATCATAAACATTAGCAATGCCTCCGCCAATAATACTTGCAAAAGCAAAAATGGAAAGATTGTCTAAACTTTTATCTTTAAAAATATGTACCGTTACAAATCCTAGAACAGCAATAGGTAGTATAAGCAGCAGAATAAGTTTTAAAAGAGGACTTAAATCACTTCCCATACCTAAAAAAGCACCCGTATTTTCTACATTATGTAAAGTAAAGTAGGTTCCAATAATATTTGTTTTTTCTGATGGAATCACATAAGCTCTTACCAGAATTTTTGAAATTTGGTCGATGGCAATAGTCAATATAATGGTAAGAATGATAAATAGCGAACGGCGTGAAAGCTTCATGTATTATTTTTTTTAAACAGATGCTGAAGCTGTTTGTGCTTCTCTGTCAATTTTTTTAACTAAACCTTGTAAAACATTTCCTGGGCCAACTTCGGTAAATAATGTGGCACCATCTGCAATCATTTTTTGAACCGATTGTGTCCAACGTACAGGAGCAGTTAGTTGAGAAATTAAATTTAATTTGATGGCAGTTTCATCAATAACAGCATTGGCAGTTACATTTTGATAGATAGGGCAATTTGGTTTGCTAAAATGAGTGTTTTCAATGGCAGCGGCAAGTTCTTCTCGAGCAGGTTCCATGAGTGGTGAATGAAAAGCACCACCAACGGGTAATACTAAGGCACGTTTAGCACCTTCGGCTTTTAAAGCTTCACAAGCTCTATGAACAGCTTCAACATCACCTGAAATAACTAATTGCCCTGGGCAATTATAATTAGCGGCAACCACAATACCTTCAGTCATGGCACATATTTTTTCAACCACATCATCATCTAATCCTAAAACGGCAGCCATGGTACTGGGTTGTAATTCACAAGCTTTTTGCATGGCTAAAGCTCTTTTTGACACTAATCTTAATCCGTCTTCAAAATTTAATGCACCATTGGCAACTAAAGCCGAAAATTCACCTAACGAATGACCGGCAACCATATTTGGTTTAAAGTTAGTTCCTAAAGTCTTGGCAAGGATGACTGAATGTAAAAAGATGGCTGGTTGTGTTACCTTCGTTTGTTTTAGGTCTTCGGCAGTGCCTTCAAACATTATATCTGTGATTTGAAACCCTAGAATTTTATTTGCTTGTTCAAATAATTCTTGAGCTAAAGGTGAGGTTTCATATAGGTTTAAACCCATTCCTGAGAACTGAGCTCCTTGCCCCGGAAATATATATGCGTTCATATTAGTTTAATTTTTAGTGATGCAAAAATAGTAATTAAATATTATTTATTGTCTTTATAACTTTAGCAGGATTACCGGCAATAAATACATTATTCGGAAAACTTTTAGTAACCACAGAACCTGCTCCTATAACCACATTATCACCAATAGTTACACCTGGGCAAATCACTGCATTTCCTCCAATCCAGACATTGTTTTCTATGGTTATAGGTTTCGAAAATTCTTTACCACTGTTTCTCAATGTATGTTCCAACGGATGTGTGGCTGTATAAATTTTAACATTAGGACCTATCATAACATGGTTGCCAAGCGTAACCGTAGTCACATCTAAAATGCAACAATTGAAATTCATAAAAACGTTGTCTCCTGTTTTAATATTATAACCATAATCACAATAAAAAGGAGGTTCAATCAACAAATTTTTTCCTGCATTTTCAATCAATTGGTAAAGAAGTTTATTGCGTTCTTCTTTTGAATCATCATTAAGGCTATTTATTTTATGAAATAATAACCGTGCTTGATGTCTTTCTTTAACCAATTGTTCATCCATAGGATTGTACATATTCCCAGCTAACATATGTTCTTTTTCTGTCATCATTTTTATAAATTTTTAATTGCAGCTTCGGCACAACGTTCGCCATCCATAGCTGCAGAAACAATACCACCAGCATAACCGCCACCTTCACCACACGGATATAATCCCGATACTTCAGGATGTTCTAAGTCTTCATTTCTTGGAATGCATACTGGTGATGAGGTTCTTGATTCTACACCTACCACATTGGCTTCAGAGGTATAATAGCCTTTCATTTTTTGACCAAAAGATTCAAAGCCTTTTCGCAATCTACCACCAATAAATTTGGGCAATAAGGAATGTAATGGAGCTGATTTTAATCCAGGTTGATACGATGTAGGATTTAAATCTGTAGATAATCTGCCTTCAACAAAATCTGTTAATCGTTGTGCTGGTGCTGTTTGGGTTCTTCCACCGGCTGTGAAGGCCAATTTTTCTAAATCTTTTTGATATTCTAAACCTTTTAAGGGTCCAAATGATTCGTATTTGGATAAGTCTTTGTCGGCATTAATTTCAACTACAATCCCAGAATTGGCAAACAAATTATTTCGTTTTGAAGGCGACATACCATTAACCACCACTTCACCATTGGCTGTTGCAGCAGGAACAATAAATCCACCAGGACACATACAAAAAGAATAAACACCTCTGTCATTGACTTGCTGTACCAAAGCATAAGAAGCTGCCGGCAATAAAGCGCCACGTTCGCCACTGCAATGATATTGAATAGAATCAATAATATGTTGCGGATGTTCTACACGAACGCCCATGGCGAATGATTTGGCTTCTAAAGCTATCTTCTTTTTGTAGAGTAAATAAAAGATATCTCTAGCAGAATGGCCAGTGGCTAAAATAACGCGGTTAACCGTCATTTCTTCACCATTTTGAAGAATAATAGACTTGATTTCACGATTTTTGATAATAAAATCAACAACACGAGTTTCAAAATATATCTCTCCACCATATTTTAAAATGGTTTCTCTAATGTTCTGAACTACTTTTGGCAACTTGTTGGTGCCAATGTGCGGATGCGCATCTACCAAAATTTGGTCAGTAGCACCATGATATACCAGATTTTCAAAAATTCGTCTTACATCGCCACGTTTTAAACTTCTGGTGTAAAGTTTACCATCACTATAAGTGCCAGCGCCGCCTTCGCCAAAACAATAATTGGAATCTTCATTGACTATATGGTCTTGATTGATAGCTTTTAAATCGCGTCTTCGGTCCTGTACATTTTTACCACGTTCTAAAACAATGGGTTTAAAGCCTAACTCGATGCAACGTAAAGCGGCATACATGCCAGCAGGACCAAAACCAATAATATGAATGGGTTTAGCATGGGATACATCTTGGTAATTGAAGGTGTATTCTGAGGTTTTTGGAAAAGCTTCTTTAATATAAACGGCTACTTTATAATTGAATATGATAAGTGCTTTTCTGGCATCAATAGATTTACGTAACACTTTAATGCCGGTTATATCATCCTGCTTAATTTTTAAATAAGCAGCCGATTTTATCACCAAAATATCAGCTATAGCCTCTTCCTGAAGTGTAATACGTAATTGAATGTCTTTCACCATACTGCGAAATTAAAGAAAATAGTGATAGTTGTTAAAGAAGAATTTGAGAGTTTTGTTTTTAAATACTTATCTGCCTATCAATCTGTTGGTCCAAAGAAATAAAGGTTTCTGTGCGTAAAACCCCGGAGATGGATTGTATTTCTTTGTTCAAAAGATACAATAAATGCGCGTTGTCCTTGCAAAGGATTTTAATAAAAACGCTCCAATTGCCTGTGGTAGAATGGCATTCCAAAACTTCGGGTATTTTTTTAAGTTGTTTAACTGCTTCTGGGTTGCTCATAGCTTTATCTAAATATATACCTATAAAAGCCATGGTAGTATAGCCTAACACTTTGGGGTTGATGATGAATTTTGAACCTGAAATCAATCCAGATTTTTCAAGTTTCCGTAACCGTTGGTGAATGGCTGCGCCCGAAATACCTACATTTCTTGCAATTTCAAGAATGGGCGTTCTGGCATCTTCCATGAGGGCTCGTAATATTTTTTTGTCTATGCCGTCTATTTGTAAGTTTTGATCTGTAATATTCATAGCCTAATAAGTTTTATAATAAAAACATAAAAGTAATAAAACGATTTTAATTTGAAACCGAAACCCGCGTTAAGGATCACTCGTGTATTCTATTTTAAATTTTTGAATTCGTGAATTAGTGAATACTCCGTATTTAAGCAAATTGTTTGAGCTCTTTTTAAGGTTTTTTATTTAAAAAAGCGAGTTGCGAAAGCCTGACCCATCCCATAGTTATCGGGAGGGGAACGCCAAAACATTAAATGTTTAAAGGATTGTAACCATGATATGGAACTTCTTTTTCGTTGAAAGAAATACCAAAACGGACAAGTTCCTTTAAAATAGGGTTGTAAACTTCTTTGGTAATAGGAATTTGAACCCCTGGCGTTGTAATGGTTCCGTTTAAAATGGCCAGGGTTGCTATGGCTACTGGTAATCCAACGGTTTTGGCCATGGCTGTAAAGATTTGGTCTTCGCCAAGCGTGACCATAGTAGCATCTATTTGATGCTTTTTTCCGTCCAGTTCATAACCAAATTTATGGTACATAACTATCATATCTTTATCGTCTTTGGCTAGTGTCCAACTGTCCATCAATATTTTTTCAAGAATTTGTGCTGGTGTAGCCCTTTTGAGTGCAACCATTTTTGTAGGGCTAAAAATATCAAGTTCCAATAGCTTGTCCCAAACAATATCATCTTGATCTATTTTTAAGGAATGCCGGAATTTTAATTCTACAGAATCTGACGGACTATAGGGTAAAAACGCATTCACAAAATCCCGGTAGCTCATGTTTTCACTGTCGTCAACAACATAACTGTCATCGGTCATGCCTAACATAACAAACATGTTCCAAGCGCGACTAAATCCTACACGTCGCATGGTGCCTCTGTATAGAGTTTTTATGGACTCTAATCCGTAGACCTGTTGATATTTTAGAGAATCTCTGTTTGCATAAACTTCAAATCTGCCAAAACCATCAATTTCTAAAAACTCGGTTCTTCTAAATAATCGGTGATATGGAATGTATTTATAGGTACCTTCTTGTAAAAATTTTGCAGCACCACCTTGGCCGGCTACCACCACATTTCTTGGGTTCCAAGTAAATTTATAATTCCATAAATTAGAATCGCTTTCAGGCGCTACCAATCCACCGGTAAAAGATTCAAACAAAATCATTTTACCACCTTTGGCTCTAATACGGTCTATAACTTGCATGGCACTCATGTGGTCAATTCCTGGATCCACACCAATTTCATTCATAAAAATCAAGCCTTTTTCAACGGCTTCTTGATGCAATGCTTCCATTTCAGGACTTACATAAGATGCGGTTACCATGTTTTTTCCAAAAGAAAGGCAATCTTTTGCGACTTCTATATGAAGACGTGCTGGCAACATAGAGATAACAATATCACTGTTTTTAATGGCTTCTGTACGCGACTTCGAATCAAAAATATCCAGAAAAATGGCTTTTGCTTTTTCATGGCCTTGAATGATTTGTTTGGCAAGATTTAAGTTTAAATCGCCAACTATGATAAACAAATTTTCAGTCTCAGATTTTTCTAATAAATACTTAATTAAATAAGAGGTTGATTTGCCAGAACCAATGACTAAAATCTTTCGCATAATGAATTTTGTTACCTAATTTTGTTGAGACTAATGTAATAAATACAAAAGGTTTTATAAACTCAAATTAAGGATAAATATGAACAAAACCATTTTAATTTCTGCAGCCGTTTTTGGAATCACAGCCATTATTTTCGGGGCTTTTGGAGCTCATGCATTGAAAGAATTAATCTCAACAGAGGCTGTTCAAACCTTTGAAACTGGAGTGAGATATCAAATGTATCATGCGCTATTTCTGCTTTTTGTGGGAAGCACAACTTATATTTCAGATAAAACAAAAAAGCTTGTTTTTTATTTTGTCATGATTGGCATGTTACTTTTTTCTGGATCCATTTATGGCTTGTCCACAAATTTATTAACAAATTTTGATTTTAAAAGCATTGGATTTTTAACACCCATTGGCGGATTATGCCTCATTATTTCTTGGAGCATTGTATTTGTGAATTTCATAAAAATGAAAGGTAATAATTAAAAATATTAAGTGATTACGTAAATTATTTGTTTTAATTTTGACGAATAATCATTTTTATGAAAAAATATGACAAATAACAACCAACTTACGCAAACGATTGAGTTAGAAAAATACGGTATTAAAAACGCCAAGGTAGAGTACCAACTTTCGGCAAAAGCGCTTCAAGAAATTACTATTGAAAAAGGTCTAGGTGTAGAAGCGTCTTCAGGAGCATTAGCAGTGAATACAGGTGAATTTACAGGGCGTTCTCCTCAAGATCGTTTTATTGTTAAAGATGAGATTACAAAAGACCTTGTTTGGTGGGGCAACATCAATATTCCATTTGAATCTGATAAGTTTGAAAAGCTGTATGACAAAGTTGTTGATTACCTATCTAATAAGAATGTTTTTGTGAGAGATTGTTTTGCCTGTGCCGATGAAGCTTATAGGTTGAATATTAGAGTGATTAATGAGTATCCTTGGAGTAATATGTTTGCCTATAATATGTTTCTTAGACCTACCCATGAAGAATTAAATGGTTTTGAACGAGAATGGCTTGTTGTAAATGCGCCAGGTTTTATGGCAAATCCGGAGGAAGATGGAACACGGCAACACAACTTTGCTATTTTGGACTTCACAAAAAAGATTGCTTTAATTGGTGGAACTGGTTATACTGGCGAAATTAAAAAAGGTGTTTTTTCAGCATTAAATTTCATTCTTCCGGTATATAAAAACACCATGCCCATGCATTGTAGTGCCAATGTAGGCAAAGATGGCGATACAGCCATTTTCTTTGGGCTATCTGGCACAGGTAAAACAACGCTTTCTACAGATCCTAACCGAAGTTTAATTGGTGATGATGAACATGGTTGGACTAAAGAGAATACCATTTTTAATTTTGAAGGTGGATGCTATGCCAAGGTCATTAATCTTTCAGCAGAGAATGAGCCTGAGATTTTCGATGCCATAAAGCCTGGAGCCATTTTAGAAAATGTTATTTTAGACAGCGAAGGGCATGTCAATTTTGCAGATACCTCCATAACACAAAACACAAGGGTTAGTTACCCCATTAATCATATTGAAAATATTCAAGTGCCATCTATTGGAAAAAACCCAAAAAACATTTTCTTTTTAACAGCCGATGCCTTTGGTGTTTTACCTCCAATTTCTAAATTAACACCAAGTCAGGCTGCCTATCATTTTATGTCTGGTTATACCGCTAAAGTGGCTGGTACAGAAGCTGGTGTTTTAGAGCCTCAACCTTCTTTTTCGGCTTGTTTTGGTGCGCCTTTTATGCCATTACATCCAGCAAAATATGCTGAAATGTTAAGTTTGAAAATGAAAGAAGCGGGCGTAAATGTGTGGTTGGTAAATACTGGTTGGACTGGTGGACCTTATGGTGTTGGAACCCGAATGAAATTAAAGTATACACGTGCCATGATTCATGCGGTTTTAAATGGAGATTTAGGATTGTACACATATGACAAGTATCATATTCATTCTGTATTTGGTGTTGCTCAACCAAGAGAATGCCCTGGTGTTCCTTCAACAGTATTAAGCCCAAGAGCAACCTGGAATAATGATGAAGCTTACTATAAAACGGCCTTTAAATTAACCAATGCCTTTAGGGAAAACTTTAAAAAGTACGAAGATTTTGCCAATGAAGAGATTCGCAGAGGCGGACCTCAACGATATGCTTTTTAACAAAAAAAGAGCGACTTGATTCAAGTCGCTCTTTTAATTTATAAACAAATTAAATTATTTGCCTTTATTGACTTTGTCTATATATTTTTCTAATGCCATGGTCATGGAAGGGGTTTCCTTGGTAGGTGCAGCAATATCTACACGCAATCCTTTTTCTTCAACAGCTTTAATGGTCGTATCTCCAAACACGGCAATGCGTGTGTTGTTTTGTTTAAAATTAGGGAAATTATGGAATAATGAATCTATTCCAGATGGACTAAAAAATACCAATATGTCATAATAAACATCGGCCAAATCTGTAAGATCACTAATAACGGTTTTGTAAAACGTGGCAAGTTTCCAATTAACGCCCAAGGCATCCATGGTTTCAGGAACTTCTTGTTTTACCTTATCGGTATTTGGCAGTAAGAATTTCTCATCTTTATATTTCTTAATTAAAGGCGATAACTCAGAAAATGAACGTTTACCAACATAAATTTTACGTTTTCTATAAACCACATATTTCTGCAAATAAAAAGCAACCGCTTCAGATTGGCAGAAATATTTCATGGTGTCGGGCACTTTAAAGCGCATTTCTTCAGCCACTCTAAAAAAATGATCAACAGAATTTCTACTGGTTAAAATAATAGCAGTGTAGTTGTTTAAATCTACTTTTTGTTGTCTTATTTCTTTGGCAGAAACACCTTCAACATGAATAAAAGGTCTAAAATCAATTTTCACCTTTTGCTTCTCTTGAAGATCAAAATAAGGTGAATTTTCTATTTTAGGCTCTGGTTGTGATACTAGAATGGTTTTCACTTTCATAGGGCACAAATAATTACGCATTTAATTGTGAAAAAATACCTTGTATAAAATGATATAAGGTGCGATTTCAAGTGCGCAAAGATACAAAATAAAATAAAATAAGTTTTGTTTTATTAAACTTTGATTTGTTTTTATTGAAGTAATTAACCCAACAAAATTTATAATTAAAAGCATGCCAAGGATACTATACAGCAAGATTAATGAAGGTTTAAACCGGTATATTAAAAGTAAATTTATAGGCAATAATAACAATCCGAAAAAATTTTTATAGGTAATTTTTTGAAACAGGTATTGGTCTATCAATGGGTCAATCTCAAATAGGCTTCCTATAAGGCGCTCTAAAAGTACTTTTGCTAAGATAAAAATGCTAATGCCAACGCTTAATTTAAATAGGTCATTTACAGTAGGAATTAATACATTCTTCTCATATCCCAAGCAGATAAAAATAAAAATAGTCAGGGATATCACTAAATTTACAAAAAGAAATGCATCAAATTTGTCAAAGAATTTTTGTTCTCTTGAATAAATTTTTAGGTATTTTGAGTTTCCTAAAACATAAACAAAATCATTAAATCTTTTTGGAAATACCATTTTTGCAGAGGCAATAAAAACAATGCCCAAAACAATTAAAATGGTAAACAATTCATATGAAGGTGCGTTTCTAAGCATGTTATAAAATTATTATAAATTATAACATCCACTCATAATTATTAATTAATATTTAAAAAAAAATTATCTTTTAAATAATGTACATTTGCTAAAAAATTTGACTTAAAGACTTAAAAAGTCTTTAAGTAAGTTAACATTAGCATGGATTGGCTTATGAAAAGTTCGGTTGTAATCATACCAACATATAATGAAATTGAAAATATTGAAGCCATAATAAGAGCCATATTTTCTCAATCAGAATTTGTAAATATTCTTATTGTTGATGATAATTCACCAGATTTAACAGCAGTAAAAGTAAAGGAATTACAAAAGGAATTTCCAGATAGATTATATTTAGAAACAAGAAAAGAAAAGGCTGGCTTAGGAACCGCTTATATTCATGGGTTTAAATGGGCATTGAAAAAAGAATACCATTTTATTTTTGAAATGGATGCTGA
>PFKE01000016.1 GCA_002784145.1 Flavobacteriaceae bacterium CG_4_10_14_3_um_filter_33_47
ATCCGATTTTAAATGAATGCATCCATCTAAACCTGATGCCAGTAAAGTATCTATAATATGTGTTGGGTTTCCTGCTAATAAAAGTACTTTATCTGTATTAATATCCCTAAAGGTTTCAACAAATAATAAAGCACTTTCTGTATAATCGGAGTCTGAACTACAAATAACAACCACATCTGATTCTGATAGAGCACTTCGTTCTGCCGCTAGTTCAAAATCTTCATAGCTTTGCTCTTTTAAAAATTCAAAACCAGAAACACCCATAAAATCATAAGAAAAAGCAGCTCTGGCTTTACGCATGGTTAAATTTCCAAAAGTTGCAAATTCAACGATAGGCCGTTTCCCAGTTTCTTCAACGAGTTGCTCTGTAACCTTTCTTATGGCTTCAATCTCTAAAGATGCTCTTCTAGGAATTAGTACTTTAGAATTCACTTTAGCTCCGGCTGAAAGCACTTTTGATGGTACTGATTCCATAAGGTTTGGATATTTATTAACCCCAACCATTGGTAACCGTCTTTGACTTATTAATGTTATTTTCTCTTGTCGGATTTCAGCAATTTGTTGTTGAATAAATTCGCTTTCAAAAGCTTTATAAAATCCGCCCTGCTCTTCAATAGCTTTAAAAAGTTCTAAAGCTTTTTCTGCTATTTTGGTGCTGACTTCTTCAATATAATACGACCCATCCACTGGGTTAGCAACTTTTCCAAAATAAGATTCTTCTTTTAAAATAATTGCAATATTACTGGCAATTCTATTGGAAAAATCAGATGGCTCATTAAACTCCTTATCATAAGCATCCATTAAAATACCATTGACATTTCCTAAAATGGCCGACATGGATTCGGTTGTAGCACGTAATAAATTGGTATGCGCATCGGTAACCGATTTGCTCCAAACAGCTGTTTTTGCCGTTAGCGTATGTTTAAATTTTGAAACTCCATAGGAGTTCGCAATCTCGTGCAGCAAGCTATTAAAGGCTCTAAACTTACCGATTTCAATAAAATATTCGGAGCCTATACCCAATTGTATATGAAGATTATTAAAAATGGTTTCTATATCAATATCCCTTTCTAAACATTGTTCTATTACATAAACCCAAGCATTTAAAGTGTAAGCCACTTCTTGAACCTGATTAGAACCTGAATCTAAAAAAGTAGTTCCCGAAACTGTTATGGTTTTAAAATTTGGGTAATTCTTCCAGAGTTTAGCAAGGTTTTCTAAGACTTGAAATTGAGTCTTATCCAAATGTCCTGATGTTAGATAATTTGAAATAATTCCCAAATCAAAATAACCTTTAAGTTTTTTATTTTCAACAGTTTTATTTTCAACAAAATTGAAAAACTCTTGTGAAAAATAAGTCGCATCCTTTGCTAAAATAAATGAAACAGCGATTTGATTTAAATCAATTCCATTTAAAAGTGTTGTCACAGAAACGTTCTTTTCAATATTAAAAAGAAGTCCGTTTACACCTTCAATAACCGCCTTTAAAGCTTGTTTATTAGCGTTTTCTGCGGAAGACACTTCAATCCTTCTATAATTGATCAAAACTTGCGAGTTTTCACCAGTATTGTTTAAGTAATCTAGTTTGTCTTCCATATGATAAAATGGTTGTAAATTAATATCATTTAGGTTTTTCCAAACCAATTTTCCATTGAAATCTTCACCTTTTAAATCTATGTTCGCCTTATCAATCCATTCCTGTTTAGTAACAGGTTTGAATTCAGAAAAAAGCGTTTTATTATTTGTATTCATGCTATCTATATTAAGTTTACCTTAAATATTAAATCACTATACTGTTTCCAAAACGTTCAAAAATTGCCATATCTAACGTTTCTCTGTGGTCTGGATGCGCAATATCTCGAAGCGCTCTGGCGCGTTGTTTTAAAGTTTTACCAAACAGTTCAGCAACGCCATATTCTGTAACTACATACCTTGCATGTGCTCTTGTTGTTACAACGCCTGCACCTTGTTTTAACATAGGCACAATTTTAGAAACTCCTTTTAATGTGCTAGAAGTTATGGCAATAATTGGTTTTCCTTTATGTGATAATGCAGAACCTCTCATAAAATCCATTTGCCCGCCAACACCTGAAAACATCTGAGTACCTATAGAATCTGCACAAACTTGTCCTGTGAAATCAATTTCAATGGCTGAGTTAATCGCTGTTGCCTTTGGATTTTGACGAATGATGGCAGTATCGTTTACGTATGCAATGTCTTTCATTTCAATTTCTGGGTTATCATCCATAAAATCATATAATCGCCGCGTTCCCATAGCAAATCCAGAAACAATTTTATAAGGGTTTGTTTTTTTCTTAGAACCATTTACAACTCCTTTTTCAACTAAATCAACAATGCCTTCAGAAAACATTTCAGTGTGAACCCCTAAATTCTTATGATTGGTTAAAAAGCTTAAAACCGCATTTGGAATGCCTCCAATACCCATTTGTAAGGTTGCCCCATCATCAATAATCTCGGCAATATTTTTACCAATGGCTTGCTCTTCCTTGGTAGGAGCAACTAATTTCATTTCTTGAATGTCTTCATCTACTTCAACACAAGCTGTAAAGTTATCCAGATGTACTAGTGCGTCTCCAAAGGTTCTAGGCATTTTGGGGTTAATTTGTGCCAATACTTTTTTCCCTTCTTCAATTCCTGCTATAACAATATCAACAGAAACCCCTAAGGAACAAAACCCATGCTTATCTGGTGGGGAAACATTTACTAAAACCACATCTAAATTCATGTACCCTTGGCGAAATAAACTTGGAATATCACTTAAAAAAATAGGAATATAATCTACCGTATTTCCCACCATTTTTCTCACGTTACCACCTATAAAAAAGGCGCTAGTGTGGAAACTGTTTCTTAATTCTGGCGCTACATAACCACATTCTCCTTCGGTATGTAAATGAACAATTTCTACATTTCTTAATTCTGGAGCACGAGCTACCATGGCTTTAATGAGTGTTTGTGGTGTTGCAGAGCCTCCTTGAATTAAAACTCTGTCGCCTGACTCTATAAATTTTACAGCCTCTTGAGCTGACATTTTATTCGGTATATTCATCATCTAATATTTAACAAATAGTGTTTTTTCAATTTTATATTATCCTAAAAAACTTAATATAATACCGGCAGCGATGGCTGATCCAATAACGCCCGCAACGTTTGGAGCCATAGCGTGCATGAGTAAATAATTATGTGGATCTGCTTTGAGTCCTTCGGCATGAACAACTCTTGCGCTATCCGGAACTGCTGAAACACCAGCTGCCCCAATAAGTGGGTTTAATTTATTATCTCCTTTAAGAAATAAATTCATGAATTTTGCAAAAAGCAATCCACCTGCAGTTGCAATGACAAATGAGATAGCCCCTAAGCCAAATATCATCATTGAATCTTTAGTAATAAACACGTCTGCCTGAGTAGATGCTCCTACCGTAACTCCTAAAAGTATGGTAACGATATCTATTAATTTGGTACGTGCTGTGTCTGCTAAACGTTCTGTTCTACCAGATTCCTTTAGTAAATTACCAAAAAACAACATACCTAGTAGTGGTAAAGAGCTTGGAGAAATAAAGGTTGTGAATAATAATGCCACTACAGGGAAAATCATTTTTTCCTTTTGTGTCACTGCTCTAGGTGGCTTCATTCGAATTAATCGCTCCTTTTTTGAAGTTAACAACTTCATTATTGGCGGTTGGATTACAGGTACTAATGCCATATACGAGTAAGCTGCAATGGCTATGGGGCCAATTAAATTTTTAACCGTTGTACCATCTGCTAAGATATTAATACCATTGGCTAATTTGGAAGACAGGAATATGGCTGTTGGTCCATCTGCGCCACCAATAATACCAATAGCTCCCGCTTCAGGCAAACTAAAACCTAAATAAAGTGCTCCTAAAAAAGTTGCAAATACACCAATTTGAGCTGCTGCTCCAAGAAGCATTAACTTGGGGTTGGCAATGAGCGATGAAAAATCAGTCATAGCTCCAATTCCTAAAAAAATTAAAGGAGGATAAATCCCTTTTACAACGCCAAAATAAAGATAATTTAGAACGGAACCTGTTTCATAAATGCCGGTTTGATTGCCTGCAACGAAAGGAATATTGCCAATAATGACTCCAACACCTATTGGAATTAAAAGCAGTGGCTCGTAATCAAATTTTATTCCAAGATATATAAAAATAATTCCTATCAGAATCATAATAATATTACCCGATTCTGCATTTGCAAAACCTGTGTAATGATAAAATTGTTTTATCCCATTAATAGCTTCAGAAACAAAGCCTCCTTCACTTATTGTATCGGTTATGTTTAATGACGTTGGGGTTATAGTGTCTGAAATATTTGAATTAAATCCAAGAACAGGTCGGATAAAAATCAGCAACGATAGAACTAAAAATATTAATATTACTTTTTTCATTGTTTTTTCTTTTGGTTATTACGATGTATAGATGAGTCAAACTTTGTTAAAAATATTTCTAAATACTTCAAAAAACATTTCTGATTTTATTCTAATTCTATCATGACTTCGCCTTGTAAAACTTGCTGTCCAACTTTCACATGGATAGCAGTCACTACACCAGATTTTTCTGAAACAATACTGTTTTCCATTTTCATAGCTTCAAGCACCAATAAAGCATCATTCTCTTTAATAGTATCTCCTACTTTTACATTGAGAGACAGTATAATGCCAGGAATAGGTGCTGTAATTTTAGTTTTTGAAGATGAGCTTGGGCTTACTTTTATAGGCTCCATTGGTACCGCTTTGGATGGCTTACGAACTAGGGTTGGTGTCTTTAATGTTTTTATTTCTTCTTTTAATTTAACAGAATAACTGGTTCCGTTTACCTCTAAGTCTATGGTATTGTTTTCGTGTGAAACAATTTTAACACTATAGTTGTTTTCGTTTATTTTGAATGTGAAATTTTTCATGTTGTTTGTGTTTCTTGTAAAGATTCTTAAAAACTAAAATCTATTGTTGTAAACCCCATAAATTTTAGAACTCCAAGGAGAATATAATTTACGAGCTTGTTTTATGGTTAAAATAGCGTTTTCTTTATCATGTCTTTCATCCAAATACATATGAATGGCCACAGAAATAGCCGCAGCAATTTCGCCTGTAAACTCTTTATTAACCCTTGGTGAAATCTCTTTAACCTTTTTATCTCTGCCTTTGGTTATTATTTTATATACATACAGCATTATGGGCAATCCGTATTTAAAAAATACCGTTAACAGTAACAATCCGCTAAAAACAATTATTAAACCAGTAACAAGGATAATATATCCTTCACTTAGCGTATCTGTAAATACTAGAAAATGTGTCATTATAGTGGTATATTTGAGTGTTTCTTGGGTGGATTTACGTCTTTTTTATTGGCCAACAATTCTAAAGCCCTGACAATTCTGAACCTCGTGTTTCTTGGCTCAATCACATCATCAATAAAGCCATATTTGGCTGCTACATAAGGGTTAGCAAATTTGGTAGTATATTCATGTTCTTTTTCTTCAATGTAGAGCTGCTTTTCATCAGTATCTTCAATTTTCCTAATGTTGGAACCTTCTAAAACCTCAACAGCTCCTTTTGCTCCCATAACCGCAATTTCTGCCATTGGCCATGCGTAATTTAAGTCGCCTCGAAGTTGTTTACAACTCATGACATCATGGGCACCACCATAAGATTTACGTAGTGTAATAGTGACTTTAGGAACGGTAGCTTCTCCATATGCAAATAGTAGTTTTGCGCCGTGTAAAATAATACCTCCGTATTCTTGTCCTGTTCCTGGAAGGAAACCAGGCACATCAACTAAGGTTACTATTGGCACATTAAAAGCATCACAAAAACGAACAAATCTGGCCGCTTTTCTTGATGCTTCACAATCCAGAACTCCGGCATAATATTTAGGTTGATTGGCAACAATACCAACAGAACGTCCATTAAAACGAGCGAAGCCAACAACAATGTTTCGAGCATAATTTCTATGAACTTCTAAAAATTCTCCATTGTCTGTAATGGTGGAAATAACATCTAAAATATCATAAGGTTGATTGGAGTTTTCAGGAATAATAGTATTTAAGATATCATCTAGTCTATCAATAGGGTCAGACGTCGTTATGGTTGGTGGGTCTTCAAGATTGTTTGAAGGCAAATAGCTTAATAATTTTCTGATTAGTAATAGGTTTTCTTCGTCATTTTCTGCTAAAAAATGAGACACGCCAGATTTTGTAGAATGTATGGTTGCGCCTCCTAATTGTTCGGTGGTAACAATTTCACCTGTTACTGCCTGAACCACTTTGGGACCCGTTACAAACATGTAACTTGTTTGGTCTGTCATGATGGTAAAATCTGTTAAAGCAGGCGAATAAACAGCGCCACCAGCACATGGTCCTAATATGGAGGAAATTTGAGGAATAACTCCAGAAGCCATGATATTTCTTTGGAAAATTTCTGCATATCCAGCAAGTGACCTTACACCTTCTTGAATACGAGCGCCACCACTATCGTTTAGGCCCACTACAGGAACACCAATTTTCATGGCCATATCCATGATTTTACAAATTTTCAAGGCATATGTTTCAGAAAGTGATCCACCAAAGACCGTAAAATCTTGTGAAAACACATATACAATTCTGCCATCAATAGTACCATGACCTGTTATGACACCATCGGATAAATAAATTTCTTTATCCAATCCAAAAGATTTTGATCTGTGGGTAACAAACATGTCAAACTCTTCAAAACTATTGTCATCTAAAAGAATCTCTATTCTTTCTCGAGCCGTTAGTTTTCCTTTAGCATGTTGAGAATCTATTCGTTTTTCTCCACCGCCTAACTTTGCTTTAATTCTTTTTTCAATGAGCTCGTTAATTTTATCTTGATTTGCCATAACCTTAGTTTTATATCTTGATTCTATGTCTTTAATTATACTTCTTTGGAACAAAACTCCGTAAGAACGCCGTGTGTGGATTTTGGATGTAGAAAACCAATATGTAATCCTTCGGCTCCTTTTCTTGATTCTTTATCTATTAAGGTAACCCCTTTTTCTTCAGCTAATTTTAAAGCTTCGGTAGCATTGTTTACCGCAAATGCCAAGTGATGAATACCTTGTCCTTTTTTATCAATATACTTTCCAATAGGCCCGTCTGGTGAGGTGCTTTCCAATAATTCAATCTTTGTTTGACCAACCATAAAAAAGGCTGTTTTTACTTTTTGATCTGCTACTTCTTCTATGGAATAGCATTTCAATCCTAAAACATCTTCATAAAACTTGATGGACTCATTTAAATTTTCAACCGCAATACCTATATGTTCGATATGTGAAATATTCATGAATAAGAAATTTTATCAATTAATATATGTCAAAATTAGAACAGGTATATTTTTAAATTCATGACACAAGTCATGTAATCGCTCTTTTTTATTATACTTATTAACTATAACGATGTAGATGGTTGATTTTTTTTTAAAGCAATAAAACCAATAAATCTTATCTTTGAAACATGCTTTTAAACCATTTATTTTTTAAAATTCATAAAACAACCTTGCTTTTTGGTTTAATAACCATTCTGTTTTATTTAAGTTTTGCTTATGATTTAAACCGGCATGATTATATAAAACTAATGTCTCTATATACAGCGTTGTTTATTCTGTTTTATAAACTTATACAGTTATACAAGCAAAATTTTACACTTCTGGTTGTTTTAGCATTTGGCTTTAGATTTTTGTTTTTGTTTGCTATTCCAAACCTTTCTCAAGATTTTTACAGATTTATTTGGGATGGACGCATGATTATTCAAGGGTTCAACCCTTATTTATACACTCCAGAATCTTTTATTTTAAAGGCTAGTTATCCCATTTTTCAAGCTCAAGAACTTTATGATGGTATGGGTGTATTAAATGGCAGTCACTTTACTAACTACCCACCTTTAAATCAGCTTTGTTTTATCATAGCAGGATTGTTTGCCGGTAAAAGTATTTTAGGCTCCGCGATTATGCTTAGGTTGATTATTATAATAGCAGATTTTGGAACCCTTTATTTTGGGAAGAAATTACTTGAAAAATTAAACATTCCCGTTAACCATATCTTTTGGTACCTGCTTAACCCTTTTATTATTATTGAGCTTACCGGAAATTTGCATTTTGAAGGTGTTATGATTTTCTTTTTAGTATGGAGTTTATATTTACTAAATGAAGGAAAATGGAAATTTGCTGCTGTAATTTTTGCTTGTTCAGTTTCTGTAAAATTAATACCTCTCATGTTTTTACCGGTTCTGTTCCAAAAATTAGCTTGGAAAAAAAGTATTGGGTTTTATAGTATCGTTGGGCTATTGACCATCAGTACTTTTATTCCATTTATCCATAAAGATTTTATAGTAAATTATACGGAAACTATTAGGCTTTGGTTTCAACGATTTGAGTTTAATGCTAGTTTATACTATGTTGCCAGAGCTATTGGTTATTCCTTTAGAGGGTATAACGAAATTGCCATTATAGGAAAATTTATTCCATTACTGGTTATTGCTTTTGTAATGACCATGGCCTTTTTTAGAAAAAACAAAACCATGATTGAATTGATTTCTGCATTTTTATTGGTGCTGACATTTTATTATTTTACGGCCACAACGGTGCATCCTTGGTATATAGCATCTCTTTTATTTTTAAGCATTTTCACTAAATACAGGTTTCCTCTGGTTTGGAGTTTTATTGGCATTCTGAGCTATTTAGCGTATGCCAATTCTAACAACACTGAAAACCTTTGGATGATAGCTTTAGAATATATAATAGTGTATGCTGTCTTTATTTGGGAAGTTTTTTTAAACAAAAAGAAGCTATTTCATAACTTATAAAAACAGCTTCTTTATATTTTATTAGGATTCTGAGGCAGAAAACAGATTCCAACAACTTGTTTAGTATTGAGACTTTTAATTATTTTTCAAAAATAGCTTCGGGTTTTTTAAAACTTTTAAACTCCAACATGTAACCATTGGGGTCTTTAACAAAAAAGGATTGATGTTCTCCAAGTTTATCTTTTAAATAAACCGATTCTGTAACCAAATCTAATTCCATTGTTTGAAGTTTGTCATATACTTCTTTCCAAGAATTAAGATCTACAATAACACCAAAATGAAAGGACGGCAAAATTTTACCTTCAAAAATGTAATTTGGATTGTTAAAGTTGAACTTTACAGCTTTAATAAATGTTATTTGATGTCCAAATAAGTTTATATCTACCCAATTTTGGGTGTTTCTACCATAAGTGGCACCTATGCAATCAACATAAAAGTTTTTAGTTCCTTTTACGCTCAAACATGGTAATGACATGTGAAACGGCGCATTCATATAATTTAGATTAAAGTGGTTTTAAACTTTCTATTCTGTAAATAACAAAATCATCGTCAGAATCTTCAATGATTTCTACAAATGACACTCTAAATGATTTGCCAATTAAACTCTTATCGTTTTTTAAATCAAATTGCTTTAATGCTCTTGGGTGAACTTCTTCAAAAACCATTTCTTCACCACCATCAAACAAAAACTTGTAATAACCGTCTTTGTATGACATAAAAACAGCCTCTTCCATCTTGCAATCCTGTTTAATCTAAATCCATTTCTTCTGAATCTTCTTCAATTTCTATATCAGGATCTTGAACTGCTTCTGGATCATCGCTATCAAAATCTTCATAATCATCCTCATCATAATTTTCCATAGTCTTCACTAATTTTGTACTTACTTTAATGAGGTATTTGGTGTCTTCTGTGTTGACTTCTACAGCTTCAACCAATTCGTTTTTTGCATTTCTAAAGGAAATAATATCATCTTCATCATAACCTTCAGGAAATTTTTCGACTAAAAGGCCTAAAATTTCGGGGGTTAGTTTTTTAAAGTCAACTATGACTCGTTTTCGGTTGTCTTTCTTGTTCATAATTACATATCTAATAGGTAGGCAAATATAAGTGGCGCCACTATGGTTGCATCACTCTCAATAATAAATTTCGGTGTGTTTATATCTAATTTACCCCAAGTTATTTTTTCGTTTGGAACGGCTCCAGAATAAGAACCATAACTTGTTGTTGAATCACTTATTTGACAAAAATAGCTCCAGAAAGGTGTATCTGTACGTTCCATATCTTGATATAACATGGGCACAACACATATTGGAAAATCGCCAGCAATGCCTCCTCCTATTTGAAAAAAGCCAATGCCGTTTTTTGAGTTTTCTGTGTACCAATCTGCTAAAAAGGTCATGTACTCAATACCAGATTTCATGGTGCTAGCTTTAAGCTCTCCTTTAAGAACATAACTGGCAAATATGTTTCCCATGGTACTATCTTCCCAACCGG
>PFKE01000164.1:0-2190 GCA_002784145.1 Flavobacteriaceae bacterium CG_4_10_14_3_um_filter_33_47
TGATTTGAAAAACTAATGTTTGATTAACTACAAAACTGTCTTTGGAACACGAAACCCCGCCTTTTGGGTAGGTGCTGTTATAGGGCGTTTTTTCTTCAGTCGCTTGTATCATATCCTGTTGTCCAACTTTCTAAGTGTTTTGATTTTTCATTTCTAAAGTCTATTAGTCGCCAATATTCATTGTCCGCTTTGCTCGTAAGGTCTGGAAAAACAGTCAACTTTATATTACTGTCAAAGCAAATTTCAAGTCCACCAAATTTGTCTGCGTTTACTGAGACGACTGATAGTTTATTCTCATTAATTAGTTTGTCAAGTTTTACGTCTCTGAGGTTTGCATTAAATTCGTGGTAGTCGTAATTCTCATCATATTCAGAAGTTTCGTCTGCTTGTTGATAAAGGTCGGCACTACCAACAATAATTTGAGTTTCATTTGTCACCCGCCACGGGCAAGTTAAATGCAGAGCAAATTCTCCAATGTTATTTGTTTTTCCGTCTTTGTCGGTGCGATAAACTGTCCCAAATTTCAAACATTCCATATTCGCTGCTCTTGTCGTCCGAGTTAATGAAAGTCCGATTAGGTCTGATAATATTTTATTGATCTTGTCAGTCAATTGTTGTCTTTTTAAAATGCCCTATAACTTGTTTTTATAAGATTTGTGCGACGTAAAAATCGGAGATTTTTCCGCCGAAGCAATATTATTATTGAATGTTTGTAGGTTTGTATTTAGTTTAAAAGTAAGCATAAATTTTATGAGTTGTTGGCTACAGTACTTTCTACTTTTTTAATGTTTTCCTCAAGATTTTTAAATCCTTGAATAAATCGTGTAAGCGTGAAACCGAAAAATAATATAATCGGGAATTTCATATAATTCCAATATGGATTATTCTCAAGTGAAAATTGCCATAATCCCATAACCAAAATTAGGATTATAAAAACGATTAAAAAAGTACTCGACTTTTTTCTGTTGTTTAGTCTAACAATTATATTTTTTAATTCAATGTTTAATTTTTCTAACTCAGTAAAATCCTTATAATTATTAATTATTTTTAAATGTCTTAATAATTTAAGTTCATAAATATCGTATGGAAAACTTAAAAAGACTGTGATACTCAATATGACCAATACTGCGGATTTTTCCCATTTTAGAATTTCAAATCCGAATTGTTCTGAAATAATACTTATTAAAATCATTCCTCCACAAATTAAACTTAGAAAAATATTCATAAAACTCATTATACTCAGATTTCTAATCTGTTTATCAATTCCTTTAATTTCATTTCTATAATTTGATTTCAGGGAAATTATAATATTTTTTCTTTCGTCAATTTTTGTCATCGTATTGTAGCCAACGTGTTTGTATATGAAAAGTTGCGTGTTTGTGGGCGAGGATTTTCCGAAGGAAAATCGGAAGCCAGCAAACAAGCAACAACCTTTATGTTAGCTAAAACTAGCAATTTTTTATATACGGTGTTGGCAACTGGCTTTTTATTTCCGTTTATATGCTCCTTTTTTATTATGCTCAATTATACTTTTAATTAGCACAATAGCCAAAAGCAAACAAGGGATATACCAAGAAATGATTTTTCTGTTCATTAAAATCATTCCGATAATTAGCAAACTCCAAAGCACAATATCTGTTACTTTTTTATTTCTTTTCTCTTTTTTTCTCTTTTGGTTATATCTTAAATTTTCTTCGATAGCTTCTTTTGGAATGCTGTATGTTTCTTCTCCGTTATATTCTAAAGAATTTGAAATGTCTTGAATTAACATTTTTCGGGAATAAAATATTTCTTCGTCTGCGTACAAGACAACGGATTGGCTTAAGTCAATAAGTCCGACTGAAATTATATTTATGCAAGCACTTACTAATTCGTCAGAACCAAATGTGAATGAAATTCCAAAATCTTTGTCTGATAAATCTTTTTTTAGGTTCGGGAAATCGGAAAGAATTTCTGTTGCTGGATTAAAATAAATTTCGACAAAGGTTTGATTTCCGTTCAGCACACAATCTATTGAGTCAATTTGGTTAAGATTGTCAAATTTCTCAAAGTCAGTTAAGAATTTAAAATCATAACCTAACTCCTTAATTTTATTTTCAAATTCAATTTTTGTCGGAAGTTTACTTTTCTGAACAAAATTTATTAATGTCATTGACATAGTTCCTTGCGTGTTTTTTCAGCTTGTTGCCA
>PFKE01000164.1:2200-4211 GCA_002784145.1 Flavobacteriaceae bacterium CG_4_10_14_3_um_filter_33_47
AGGATTTTCCGAAGGAAAATCAGAAGCTAGCAAAACGCACTAACCCTTGATTAAGCACTAAACTAAGCATTATTTTTATACGGTGTTACAAACAGTTTTTTTATTCATAGTAGTATTTTCCATTGTGTAAAACTTCATATTGTACATCTTCATCATAAGATACACTTTCTGTTTCTATAATAAGTTGATTAGAAGAAACATTTAAATTTTCTAAAATATCCGAATTTATACCATCAAATGTTAACTTTAATTGATTTCCATTTATTATTTCCCAATCCCAATTGTCAGTTCCTTCGTTTGGGATAAATACTGAACCTGTTCCATTTTGATTAAATGTAATTACTGTTCCGTTTTCTCTAGAATTTACATCATTCTGAATGTCAGTTTGAGTGAAATTAGAACTTCCTGCATCAATGATATTAATCATTTCATAATGGTTAAAAGTCCAAGGACTACCTTGAGTTAGTAAATCCTTAATCGATAATTGAGGTTCATCATTGTTGTCTGACGAACAAGCTAAACTTAAAAATCCAATTATAATCGCAAGCAGTAAATTCTGTTTTTTCATAAGTTATGGTTTGATTAAATTTTATGTGTTGTTAAATGTTGAAATTATATCCAAGACTCAATTGTACAACCGTGTTAGTTGCTTTAATATCTATATCTCTGAATGGGTTTGATTGTTTAAATTCCACTTCTATTAGTTTATTTAAACCTTGATACACATTAAATTCAATAAAAAAGTCTTTGATGTCAATTCCTACTCCTAAATTCAGTCCATAATCTAGAGTTTTTAAGTCGCCAAAATCAAATTCTTTCTTTTTAGTATCAATTAGAAAACCAACTTGGGGTCCAAATAGCAAATATGGTTTATTGAAAAATTTAAAGTCAAGAGGAATATTTAGATACGAAGTTTCATATCTAATATTATCATCAAAATCTTCTCTGTCTCCTTGTTGAGAA
The DNA here is from genome assembly GCA_002784145.1 of Flavobacteriaceae bacterium CG_4_10_14_3_um_filter_33_47. Lineage (GTDB taxonomy): Bacteria > Bacteroidota > Bacteroidia > Flavobacteriales > Flavobacteriaceae > Yeosuana. The sequence goes on from PFKE01000164.1 coordinate 3,164, forward strand.
AATAAAAGTTTTGGTCTGAAGGTAATTTTTTCTGTTAATCGTAATTCATATAATCCTCCAATGTGGAAACTAAATGAATTACTACCTAAATAACCTGATTTTAAAAATCCATCAGATAATGAGGAACCGTTAATTCCAGCAAAAACTCCGATTTTATCTTGAGAAAAAACATTATATGAAAACAGTAATATTAATCCAATAAGTAAAGTTTTTTTCATTGCGTAAAGTTTGGTTTAAATTGTTTGTAACGTTCTCGGGTATGAAACGTAGGGCATTTCGGAGCTGCGTACTTGTCCACCGAGACAAAGCTTGCTGAGAACCCGAAAACTTGCGGAAACCACTGTCCGCCCTATGTTTTATACCCATTGTTGGCGTTAGTTTTTTATTTTTTCTTTTAATTGTCCGTCTTCGTATTTGTATTCAATCTGCTCTTTAGTCAGGATTCTTTCATTTTTTCCACCTGGATTATAAGTCAAGGAGTCGTAACTAAAAGTAAATCTTAGTCCATCTGTCACGGTCCAAATTTCTGTGTGATTTGAAATGTCCCAAGGCATATCCATAGAATCAAAAGTCCCAACGTCAAGAAGTCCAATATGCTTGATTTCCCCGTCTTTTAGCAAATAAACTTCATTGCCCCACGAATATTCATTGCTACTATGTCCAAGGATAATGGTTTTTTCTGGATTTCTGTACGACTTGAAAAATGTCAGACTGTGAGTGTAACTGTCCATAAAACTATTGGACTTATAAATCAAATTCCCATTTGGATTAAAAACATACAATCTCAGTCCGTAGTCTTTTTGGTTTGAGTTTTCATACCAACCTACATAGTAGTCAAAATTGTCAAGAGTATATGTCTCGACAATCTTAATGCTATCAATTTTTAGTTTATCAACTATGCTGTCCGATTTCACAATTTCGAAGTCCTGTCCGAAGGTCGGAAAGATTGAAAATGTCAGTATGATTGATATGATTAGTCTCACTTTTTTCAAATTAACGCCAACGTGTTTGGCTATGGTTTCGTTGCGTGAAAATCCGCGAGGATTTT
>PFKE01000036.1 GCA_002784145.1 Flavobacteriaceae bacterium CG_4_10_14_3_um_filter_33_47
CCTTAAAAACTATAAAGAAACAAACCTCGCTCTATCAAACCGAATTCAAAAATACCTTAAACCATGATAAAATTCTTTCGAAAAATCCGCAAAAAACTCCTTGAACAAGGTAAAACCGCCAATTACCTAAAATACGCCATTGGCGAAATCATCCTAGTGGTGATTGGGATTTTGATTGCCTTGCAGATTAACAACTGGAATGAAAATAAGAAAAACAACAAATCCATTTCTGAACATTTAATAATTCTCAAGCAAAATATAGTCGAAGACAAATCACAGTTGCAACTATTGCATCAAAACATGACTGACAATTATAATTATGCAGATTCTTTGATGATGCAGTTCAAAACTCTCATTCCATTAGACAAAAAGACCACAAAATACCTTGGAAAGCTGTTATTGGAATATCAGTTTAGACCTAATAGAAATGCCATAGAAACCATTACGCAATCTAATGAAATACCGTTTTTAGAGCCACATTTACAAAAAGCCATATTGGATTATTATGCGCTTATTGAAAGCAGTCGAGAACGGGAACAAATCTCTAACACTCAAATACAGAGTAAATACGAGAATTATCTTAATGCCAATTACCCAGCAGTCTTTCAAAAAAACAATGAATGGGACTTTGTTAAAAACTACTACAAAGATGATCCAAGACCCATAACCGAACTTAATAAAGAAGCATTTTTAGAAGATAAAACATTGGAGTCTTTGGTGACATCCCGTTATTTTCAAAGCAATGCCCTTAAAACGTTTTATACAGACTTAATTGCTTCCTGTGACACTATCTTAATCGCTCTGGATAAAAAAAATAACCAAACCAAATGATAAAATTCTTCCGAAACATCCGTAAAAAACTCCTGCTACAAGGCAAAACCAGCAACTACCTAAAATACGCCATTGGCGAAATTGTACTCGTGGTGATTGGTATTTTGATTGCTTTACAAATTAATAATTGGAATACCAATACCATTAGAAAAGCGGATGAACGAAAAATATTGATTGAACTACAAAAAGGTTTGGAACTGGATAGGGATAAAATGGTGGTCGATCTGGCTTCATGCAAAGTAGCGGTTGAAAAAATGAAGCAATTGCAAACCTTGCTAAAAGACAAAAACTATGGTTATCATAAAGACTTGGATACGCTGTTTGGCCAAGTTTATGGCATCAGAAAATTGGTTTTAAATAACGCCTTTTACGAAGACCTAAAATCGTCTAGTTTACGGATTATAAACAATGAAGATATCCGATTACAAATCGTTCAACTTTTCGAGCAGAATTATAAAGGACTAAGCGATATTTTTTACGTTGCAGAACCGTCTATCAACGAAGTCATAAGACCTTATTATCTCTCTAATTTTCACGATATAGAATTTATAAAGAAAGCCACACCCAACAGCTTTGATTGGGTATGGAACGACACCTACTTTCAAAACATAGTGGATTTCAGAATAATTGCCATTACCTCTAATCAAGTGATGGCTTATGAGAAAGCGCTGCCTAAAATAAACGAAATCATAGAGGCTATTGATGTTTATTTAAAACTTTAAATATGATAAAACTCCTCCGAAAAATCCATTATCGAAACAAAATTTTACGAAGTAAAATCAAATGTCCAGTGGACTCCCGATAGTTATCGGGATGGTTAAGATAGCCGCTTGCGGGAAGGCTCAAACTAACAGTATATGCTATGATTAAATTATTCAGAAATATTAGAAAACAATTGCTTAAAGAAGGCAAAACCGCCAATTACCTTAAATACGCCATAGGCGAAATTATCCTGGTGGTGATTGGTATTTTGATTGCTTTACAGATTAATAATTGGAATGAAAAACGAAAAAATAATCATCAGGAATTAATCATTCTTGGAAATATTCTTCAGGACTTGAAAAATGATAAAATTGGTTTAAATAAAATAATTGAGAGAAGAATAAGTAAAGCCTCTTCAGCCGATATAATGGTCAGTTATTATGATGGAGAAAAAATAAAAAATCTTTCAGATTATTATTTCCATTGGACCAATGTATTATATTGGGAAGCACATTATCCAAGAAACATTGCATTTAAAGAGTTAGTAAATTCAGGAAATATGTCAATCATTAAAAATGCCGAAATCAGAAATTCGCTACTCGAAATAAATGCCTCCTATGAAGAACTCTTTTCAGTGAGGCAACATATGTATGATGATTACACATTATATCTATACAGTTCCTATGCAGGAATCATAGATTATGGTGATGGCATAAAAGTTTGGTCAAATCCGAATGTAACAATAGAATTATCAGAAGAAGATGTTTCTGTTGCCTTGAAAAACAAGACCATCAAAAATGGATTTATTTTAGCATCATTTAATAATAACGGACTTAAAGAACAACTGATTCGAATTTTAAAACATGTTGAATTAACCATTTCTTACATTGAAAAAGAAATTAACGACAACCACGAAAATTAATGATAACACCCTATAAATTTTAGAAATTTATATCCGTAATTCATCAGAGCCAGAACACTAAAGGAGAAAAAAAACCAGTAGTTATTGACCAAACTAGAAGTAAAACATTAACTTTTTATAAATACAATGAGCAAAAATAAAATAGTAACTTGTGTTTATGAACGGTTTTGATATTGTTATGGTAATTGCCATTATCCTTTTTGCCAGATTAGGTGTGAGGCTTGTTACGGGTTATATAAAAATGAAGAAGGATTCTAAAAAAGAAAACAACAACTAAATAGTAACATTATTCCTTTATAGTTCCCATAAAATGATTGACTTTTGGGTTGATGGGATTTCCCGAAGTTCTTCTAAAAGACGCTATCTGTCCGGAATGCCAAATGGCATCTGCAATTGGCCCATTAATATTATTCCAAAAAGGTATTTCTCGTTCTCCAAAAATAATTTTATACTGCGAAATATCATCACTCAATCTCAATACATCTGCAGCCGTTTTAAGATTCATTAAGGTTTGAATACGAATATCATTAAACGTCATTTCTAACATATCATTTTTTGA
>PFKE01000145.1 GCA_002784145.1 Flavobacteriaceae bacterium CG_4_10_14_3_um_filter_33_47
GCCACACCACGCCAATGCGGGGGAACGGCCAAATAAATAAATTATAACTATATATATTGTATGTGTATTTTTATACTGTTATCTTTGCCAACTGAATTTAAATTATTTTCATGATACATATAACATTGCCTGATGGAAGTGTCAAGTCGTTTGAAAAAAACGCTACGCCTATTGATGTTGCTAAAAGCATAAGTGAAGGATTTGCAAGAAATGTGATTTCAGCAAATTTTAATGGCACAACTATAGAAACGGTAACACCTTTAACTACTGATGGCCCATTAATATTATATACATGGAATAATGACGAAGGAAAAAAAGCCTTTTGGCATTCATCGGCACATGTGTTGGCTCAAGCCTTAGAAGACATCTACCCTGGCATTAAGTTAACTATAGGGCCAGCTATTGAAAATGGGTTCTATTACGACGTAGATTTTGGTGAAACTACCATTTCGGAAAAAGATTTTAAAAATATTGAAGATAAAATGATTGAGATTGCTCGTGGAAAACATGAATTTAAAATGCGAGCAGTTTCGAAAAAAGAAGCTTTAACTCTTTATAAGGACAATCCATTTAAAACAGAGCTGATTGAAAACCTAAAAGATGGCAGCATTACGTTTTGTGATCATTCTACTTTTACAGATTTATGCCGTGGTGGCCATATTCCTGATACTAGTCTTATAAAGGCTGTAAAAATTTTATCTGTTGCTGGTGCTTACTGGAGAGGCAATGAAAAGAATCCTCAACTAACTCGTGTGTATGGTATCTCATTTCCAAAACAAAAAGAACTTACAGAATATTTAAATTTATTAGAAGAAGCCAAAAAACGTGATCACAGAAAATTAGGCAAAGAATTAGAACTGTTTACGTTTTCACAAAAAGTTGGTGCTGGATTACCTTTATGGCTACCTAAAGGCGCCGCTTTACGAGAACGTTTAGAAGATTTTTTAAAGAAAGCGCAAAAGAAAGCCGGCTATGAAATGGTTGTAACACCACATATTGGGCAGAAAGAACTCTATGTAACTTCTGGTCATTATGCCAAATATGGTGCCGATAGTTTTCAACCTATCCATACACCAAAGGAGGATGAAGAATTTTTGCTTAAACCGATGAACTGCCCTCATCACTGCGAAATTTATAAAAACAATCAGTGGTCTTATAAAGATTTGCCGAAACGTTTTGCCGAATTTGGTACCGTTTACAGATATGAACAAAGTGGAGAATTACATGGTTTAACACGTGTAAGAGGATTTACTCAGGACGATGCGCATTTGTTTTGTACACCAGAACAGCTTGATGCAGAATTTAAAAATGTTATAGATTTAGTACTTTATGTCTTTAGATCCTTAGGTTTTGAAAACTTTACGGCACAAGTTTCTTTAAGAGATCCGGAAAATCCAGATAAATATATAGGTAGCATTGAAAATTGGAACAAAGCAGAGCAAGCCATTATTAATGCCGCAAAAGACAAAGGTTTAAATTTTGTTATTGAAACTGGTGAAGCAGCTTTTTATGGCCCTAAATTAGATTTCATGGTTAAAGATGCCTTAGGTAGAAAATGGCAATTAGGCACCATTCAAGTAGATTATAACCTACCAGAACGTTTTGATTTAACCTATAAAGGAAGTGATAATGAGCTTCATAGGCCTGTAATGATTCATAGAGCTCCATTTGGAAGTATCGAAAGATTCATAGCTATTTTATTAGAGCATACCGCAGGTAATTTTCCATTATGGCTCATGCCAAAACAAGCTATTATATTGTCTATTAGTGAGAAATATGAAAAATACGCGGAAAAAGTTTTAAATTTGATAGAAAATAACGAAATTCGCGCCCTCATTGATAATAGAAATGAAACGATTGGCAAAAAAATTCGGGAAGCCGAAATGCAAAAATATCCTTTCATGATTATTATTGGTGAACATGAAGAACTTGAAAACAAAATAACCGTTCGTCAACACGGAGGAGAAGATTTAGGTTTAATAACCATTGAAGCTTTTTCAGAAATCATAAAAACAGAAATAAACAAAACGCTAAAACCGTTTTAAAACATAAGTTTAATTTAAAAAGATAAAGCCATAGCAATTAGAAGAAGAAACGTACCCAACAGGGTTTCACAAGAGGATAAACATAAGATAAACTCTAAAATTTCAGTACCTAACGTTCGTTTAGTAGGTGAAAATGTTGAAATTGGTGTATATACCACTAGAGATGCTTTAAAAATAGCAGATGAGCAAGGGTTAGATTTAGTAGAAATCTCTCCAAATGCTGATCCTCCTGTTTGTAAGGTTATGGATTATAAAAAGTTTCTTTATGAGCAAAAGAAACGCGATAAAGTTATAAAAGCTAAGGCTACTAAAGTAGTAATAAAAGAAATTCGATTTGGCCCTCAAACTGATGACCACGATTACGAATTTAAAAAGAAACATGCCGAGAAGTTCTTAAAAGAAGGTGCCAAATTAAAGGCTTTTGTATTTTTTAAAGGACGCTCTATCATTTTTAAAGAGCAAGGTCAAATTTTGTTATTAAAATTAGCCCAAGATTTAGAGGAGTTTGGAAAAGTTGAACAGATGCCTAAATTAGAAGGTAAACGTATGACCATGTTTCTGGCACCAAAAAAATAAAAAAATCACATAAACTCGATAACATTCGAGAATGGATTTAAAATAATTAAGCGAAATAATTAAAAACTAGGAGAAAAAGATGCCTAAAATGAAAACCAAATCTAGTGCCAAAAAACGTTTTAAGTTAACAGGTACCGGTAAAATTAAAAGAAAGCACGCTTTTAAAAGTCACATCTTAACAAAGAAGTCTAAAAAGCGTAAGCTAGCGTTAACCCACAGTGGATTAGTCCACGAAAGTGATGTTAACAGCATTAAAGAACAATTACGTTTAAAGTAATAAGTTCTGGTTAAAACAAATTAATAACCCTGGAGTTAGGCTAAAAAAAGAATTCAAAATTCAAAATTTAGAATTAAAGAATCGCCTACTACAAAAAACATTAAAAAATTATGCCAAGATCAGTAAATTCTGTAGCTAAAAGAGCCCGAAGAAAAAAGGTTCTTAAACAAGCAAAAGGTTACTTTGGAAGACGTAAAAACGTCTGGACAGTAGCAAAAAATGCGGTTGACAAAGCGATGCAATATTCGTATAGAGACCGTAGAAACAAAAAAAGAACATTCCGTGCATTATGGATAACGCGTATTAACGCTGGAGCCAGACAATACGGACTGTCATATTCTCAATTTATGGGAAAATTAAAAGCTAATGACATTGAATTAAACCGTAAGGTTTTAGCAGATTTAGCTATGAATAACCCAGATGCTTTTAAAGCTGTTATAGAGAAAATAAAATAAGGCGTTTCGCCTATTGTAAAACATATTATTCGCTTAATAAATCCGGTTCGAAAGAGCCGGATTTTTTTATAAAAGTCTACCTCGATACAAAGCTCAAGAAGCATTTGAACACTATTAGCTTATTTAATATATTTTCTTGAATGCTACTTTGGGTTTATCTTGGTTTTCAATATTATTTATAATTGTTTCTGCATTAGCATATTGACCGACTTTATTTGTATAAAAAACTTGGCTAAAAATTAACACCCTAATTTTTTTTGCTTTATTCCCGGAAAATTTAAAATACTCTTTTGATGCCATACTTTTATTGTTCTAATCATTTTATCAACTGAATTTGAAGGAACTCTAAAAAAAACAATCATGATCTTCATTATAAACAATCTCAACAAAATTAAAAAGATTCGATTGTCAATTGATATGAGAGTTTCTGAAAACGCGGCTACCAAAGTAACTTATAAAACGGTTTGGGTTGCAGGCCCAAGTATAGAGCATACCAAGGAAATATTACCAACCAAGGCCATTATAAAAAATTTAACGAGCTAATGGTCAATTCTAAAAAGGTATTATTGTATTTGCCACTCTTCTTTTAATAGGCCATAACAACAAGTGTTTCGTTTAAAACCATCTTTTAAAAACACATTTTTACGTAAAATGCCTTCTAGTTTGCAACCAAGTTTTTCAACTGCTTTTCTGGATCTTATATTACGCTCATCAATTCTAAACTCAACTTTTTCAAAGTTTAATGTTTCAAAAGCATAATCAAGCATTAAGTGTTTCATTTGAGTATTTAAACCAGTTCCTTGAAACTCTTTACCAATCCAGGTAGAACCAATTTCTAAGACCTTATCTTTCCAATTAATGTTCATAAATCTGGTACTTCCGGCATATTCATTGTTAACTTTATCAAAAATTAAAAAAGGAATGGCTGTTTTATGATAATAGGCATCAACTGCAATTTCAATATAGTTCTTAAGTTTTTCAGGTGTTGAAATATCACTTGGAGAATATTGTATTAAATTTTCTTGCTGAGCAACAGTATATAGATGTTTAAAATGACTCAAATCCAACAAGCATAGCTTTACGTAATCATTTTCTAAAGTTGGTACTTTCATAATTCGTTCAAATCAAGATTTATTTTTAGGTTTGGTTTTGTACTTTTACATTCAAGTTTAAAATTACATTATTTATATGCAATTATCTAAAGAAGATATTATAGCAAAAGCAAATCTAGTATGTAAAAATACCTTAATGGAAACTTTAAATATTGAGATTATTGACTATGGAGAAGACTTTTTAGTGGCCAGAATGCCCGTAAACTCTAGGGTTCATCAACCAGATGGTGTTCTTCATGGAGGCGCAACCGTGGCATTGGCAGAAAGTGTGGGAAGTTTTGCTTCTCATATTTTTATTGATACTGAGAAGTATTTTATTCGAGGTATTGAAATTTCTGCAAATCATTTAAAAAGTGTTACGGAAGGCTTTGTGTATGCAAAAGCCTTATTTTTGCATAAAGGCAGAACCACACAGTTATTGGATATTAAAATTACTGATGACCAAGGTCATTTAATATCAGTTTGTAAACTTTCAACCATATCACTCCCAAAAACAAAATAGATTTGATGACCTCTGAAGATTTTTTTGAGCGCATTCAAAAACAGTACCATAGCCGGTTACCCTTTGTAGCCTATAGAAAGCCTAATGACCATGCAATTAAGGCGCTTTTACAAACCAATGATGTTATTTATAAGGTTGAAAACTATCATGAAAAAGGCTTTGTTTTTGCGCCTTTTGACGATTTTGAAGCCTCTATTCTTATGCCATTAAAACATTCAGTTGCCATAGAAACTTCATATGGAAATGAAGACTTTAAAACATCAAGTAATATGAATGTTTCTTGTCATGAAGAAGATAAAAACAATCATATTAAACTTATTGAAAAAGGCATCAAAGCCATAGAAAACCATCATTTTGAAAAAGTGGTGTTGTCTAGACAAGAAATAGTGAGCCTTTCTAATGTTAGTTTTTTGGATATTTTTATGAACTTAATTAATAAGTATCCATTAGCCTTTGCTTATTGTTGGTACCATCCAAAGGTTGGTTTATGGTTAGGAGCTACACCAGAAACTTTAATAAAAATTGAAGGGCATCAATTTTCTATGATGGCATTAGCAGGAACACAGGATTATAAAGGAACTTTAAATGTTGTTTGGAACGAAAAAGAAAAAAAAGAACAACAAATAGTCACAGATTTTATTACAGAAAACTTGGAGCCATTTGTTGAAAATATCCATGTTTCTGAGGTAGAAACTGTCAAGGCTGGAAATTTGGTTCATCTTAAAACCATGATTAAAGCCAATCTTAAAATAGACACTTATAATCTTAAACAAATTGTGTCTGTTTTGCATCCAACACCAGCTGTTTGTGGTTTGCCAAAGCTTCCTGCCAAACAATTCATTTTAGAAAATGAAGGTTATAAAAGAACTTTTTACACGGGTTATTTAGGTGAGCTTAATTATGAAACGAATATAAAACCAAGAACAGGCCATAGAAATATTGAAAATAGAGCCTATTCCTTAAGTAAAAAATGCACTCAGCTTTATGTTAACTTACGCTGCATGCAAATTATAGATCAAAAAGCGTATGTTTATGTTGGCGGAGGCATCACTAAAGCTTCCAATTCTGAAAGGGAATGGGAGGAAACCGTTTCAAAATCAAAGGTTATTAAAAGTATTTTGTAATAGATTTCTAAGGTCTATTTCTTATTTTTGTCATAGAAAAATTAGCTATGAAACACCCTAAAATTCCTCTTGCTCAAACCGTCATAGAGCTTTGTAAGGCAAAAAACATTCAGCATATTGTTATTTCCCCAGGAAGTAGAAATGCACCATTAACGTTAGGGTTTACTTCTAATAATTTTTTTACCTGTTATAGTATTGTAGATGAGCGTTCTGCAGCTTTTTTTGCTCTTGGAATAGCGCAACAAATAAAGCGTCCCGTTGCCATTTTGTGTACTTCTGGCAGCGCTTTATTAAACTATTATCCGGCTATTTCTGAAGCTTTTTACAGTGATATTCCTTTGGTTGTTCTTTCATCAGACAGACCTAAGCATTTAATAGATATTGGTGATGGGCAAACCATTAATCAAAAATTTGTTTTTGCCAACCATATTTTATATTCGGCTAATTTAAAACTGGATTTAAAAGACGAAAAGAATATTCCGCTGGCTGAGGATTTACCAATCATGAAGAATCTGGAAGATAAATTAGAACGTTTTTTAGGTTTTCAAAAGGATATCCAATCCCATAACGAGCATGAAATTAATGCAGCTATCAATACCGCTATTTTAAATAATGGTCCAGTACATATTAATATTCCTTTTGATGAACCCCTTTATGAAACTGTTGATAAGCTAAGTGTTGATCCCAAATCCATGGATATTCCAATTAAAACCAAGGCCATAGATAGTTATACCATAAAAGAGTGTTTCGAATATTGGAACCAATCGGCAAAAAAAATGATTTTGGTTGGTGTTAATTATCCTAATGAGGTTGAGCAAAAGTGGTTGGATGAAATTTCAAAAGACGATAGCATTATTGTTTTAACAGAAACTACATCAAATTTACATCACCAATCATTTTTTCCAAGTATTGATCAATTAATTGCCCCATTATCAGAAGAAGAAAAAAAGAAATTGCAACCTGATATTCTGGTAACCTTTGGAGGCTTAATAGTTTCAAAAAAAATAAAAGCATTCTTGCGTAAGTTTCAGCCCAAACACCATTGGCATATTAATGAAAAAAAGGCTTATGACACCTTTTTTTGTTTGAGTATTCATGTAGAAACTACACCAAATCACTTCTTTGAAACGTTGTTGCCAAAAATGACACATTTTGTTAAAAGTGACTATAAAGATTATTGGACTTTGGTAAAAAAGAAACGGTTAGCTAAACACGACACCTATCTTAAGAAAATTCCATACTCAGATTTTAAAGTTTTTAATGTCATACTAAAGTCAATTCCTAACCAGTACATTTTACAAGTAGGAAACAGTTCCGCCATACGTTATGCGCAATTATTTAGTATTAATAAAACCATAGAAGTTTATTGTAATAGAGGTACCAGTGGCATTGATGGATGCACAAGTACGGCTATTGGTTGTTCTGTAATAAGTAAAAAGCCAACCCTTTTAATTACTGGCGATTTAAGTTTTTTATATGACAGCAATGCGTTATGGAACAATTATATTCCTAAAAACTTTAGAATTATTGTGGTTAATAATCAAGGAGGCGGTATTTTTAGAATACTTCCTGGTCAAAAAAACACACCAAATTTTGACACTTTTTTTGAGACCAAACACCATTTAAATGCCAAACATTTATGTAAAATGTATGGATTTGAATATTTTAGTGCAGAAACCGAAAGACAAATCACTAACAAATTACAAACGTTTTATTCAGAATCTGAAGCTCCAAAATTGCTTGAAGTCTTTACTCCTAGAACCGTTAATGATGATATTCTTCTAAAATATTTTGAATTTATTAATTAATTCAAAAAAAACAAGTGACTTATTAAATTATTTGTGTCATAATTAATATATTTAAAAACACTTAATTTAAACCCTTTAAACCCTTTAATTATGAGTAAAAGAGATGAACTAATTGCAAAGTATGCAGCAGATTTGAAAGACAAATTTGGAGTAAATCCAGACATGGATTTGTTAACAAAAGTAACTATTGGTTGTGGCCCATCTATTTATAATGCAGATGCAGCTACTATTTCAGGTTCTGATGAATCTGAGTTAGCTACGGTTAAAAATAATTTCTTAATAAAAAAATTAGGTTTAAAAGATAGTCCAGATTTAGACAAAGGATTAAATTCTGTTTTAGAAACTTACGGTAAATCCAATAGAAATAAATACAGAGCAGTGGTGTATTATGCATTGACCAAACATTTCAAAAAAGAATCTGTTTATTAATATTTTCCAAAATATAAAATTTTAAAGCGTTGCAATATAGCAGCGCTTTTTTATTTAGAAAACATGAATATCATTACCTTTGCAGCATGATACATTTAGGAACATTAAACACATTAGAAATTATAAGAGAAGCCGTTCAGGGCCTATATATAGCAGATGAAGAAGGTAATGAGGTATTGCTTCCTAACAGATATGTACCAGAAAACTTCAAAATTTGGGATAAAATTGAGGTATTTGTTTATTTAGATAATGAAGAAAGACCCGTAGCAACTACAGATAAGCCTTATGTACAATTGAACGACTTTGCTGTATTGCGTTGTAACGAAGTCAATGATTTTGGAGCCTTTTTAGATTGGGGTTTGGTAAAAGAATTGTTTTGCCCCTTTAAAGAGCAAGCCTTTAAAATGAAACCTGGTGGATGGTACTTAATTTATTGTTACATCGATGAAAAAACCAATAGATTGGTAGCTAGCAGTAAAACAAATAACTTTTTAGACAATAATAAACTTACCGTAAATGAATTTGATGAAGTAGATTTAATAGTGTCTCATCCTTCCGAGATTGGCATGAATGTAATAGTGAATAAAATTCATTCAGGATTGATCTATAAAGATTCCATATTTAAAGATTTAAGTATAGGCGACAAATTAACTGGTATTGTAAAAAAGATTCGCCCTGGCAACAAGTTAGATATTTCTTTAGGACAAATAGGGTATAGAAATATTGAGCCAAATGCAGAATTGATTTTGCAATCATTACAGGATAATTGTGGGTACTTAAATCTTACTGACAAATCAAATCCTGAAGAGATTAAAGAATCACTTCAAATGAGCAAAAAGAACTTTAAAAAAGCCATTGGAACTCTTTATAAACAGCGTTTAATTGATATTAAACCCGATGGGATTTATTTAGTTTAAGCCATATTAACATGATTTATAATGACACCATAGTAGCCTTGGCCACACCTTCTGGTGCTGGCGCCATTGCTGTTATAAGATTATCAGGAAACGATGCCATTCTTATAGCCGATAAACATTTTAAATCGGTTTCGGGAAAACAATTAATCAATCAACCAACGCATACCATACATTTAGGACATATTATTGATGGCCCTAGAATACTTGATGAAATACTGGTTTCAATTTTTAAAAATCCAAATTCTTATACTGGAGAGAATGTAGTAGAAATATCATGTCACGGTTCACAGTATATTCAACAAGAAATCATACAGTTGTTTTTAAGAAATGGTTGTAGAATGGCTTCGGCAGGTGAGTTTACCTTACGGGCATTTTTAAATGGAAAGTTAGATTTAAGTCAAGCCGAAGCTGTAGCAGATTTAATTAAAAGTGAGAATGAAGCGTCCCATCAAATAGCCATGCAACAAATGAGAGGTGGTTTTTCATCTGAAATAGCTAAACTTCGTGAAGAACTTTTAAATTTTGCATCACTTATTGAATTAGAACTTGATTTTGCAGAAGAAGATGTAGAGTTTGCTGATAGAACTCAATTCAAAGAATTGCTTGAACGCATTTC
>PFKE01000104.1 GCA_002784145.1 Flavobacteriaceae bacterium CG_4_10_14_3_um_filter_33_47
GTTACTGGATAAATACTGAATTATTTTACCAATAAAATCATCAAAATCATCAAACGACTGGTTGTTAATAAAACTTTGAGCCCGCCATTGCCATATATTTTCACCCAGCAACAAAGCTTCTCGCCTGCCTAAAATTTCAAAAGTTGATAACAAAGGCTGATTGGTGGTCTGGTTTCTGATTTTTTTAAACAGAATTGTTTCATATGGAATGCTAAAAACTAGGTCTCCAAAGTTTGATTTTAAGGGAGGAAATGATTCAAAATCAATATTATCAACAAGAAATGGTGCATAATTTACATTAAAATCAGCTAAATAATGCTCAGTTTGATGCGTTATTTCATGGTCATAACTTGAAGCAACCGCATTTAGAAAATTCAAATCCGTTTCAGCTCCAGCAATGATGAATTTATTTTTGTTTTCAAGAGTTAATGCATCCATTAATTTTATAAAGTTTTCATTAGGTTGATACAATATAAACAGTTGAAAATCATTTATTTGATTTATTACTTCTAAGGGTTTTATAATGGTTACTTTTTGTTGTTCGTTACGTTCTATACTTTTTTTAAAAGCTCCAATATCTGGATGAGAAAAATTACTCACGATGGCAATATTGGTTTTTTGGTCTATCACTTCCACAGCAAAAGATTTAGAATTGTTAATGGTATTTTTTTCGCTATCTATGGGATTAATAATGGCTTTGTAACTAAAAACACCGACCTTATTGGATGGTAACGTAAATTGGATGGTTTTTGAATTCTGAGTACTTGAAAACGTGATAGGTTCTGAATACACTTTAGAGTTACCTGAATATACTTCAAAATTAGTATGGACCGTATTATTGCCATTATAAACCAAAATACATTCAACGGGAAATCTGTTTTTTAAAAATGCATATTTGTTAATATTAAGTTGCTGTATCCTTAAATCTATATACGAAACGGTATCGCCTAAAATAATGGGGTAAATGGGTTGTTTAAAGGTTTTAGCGGTATACTCATAATCATTTCCAAGGGTTTGATTTCCATCGGTTATTAATAAAACAGGTGCGATAGAATTTTTATAGATTTGGGATAATTGTTTAAACACTTGATCAATATTGGTTTCATTATCTGAAAAGTCAATGGAATCAGATGGTTTTAATTGACTCCCAAAAGTATAGGTATCTATATTAAATTTTTCCCTTAAAGGTTTATTATCCATGATGTTCTTTAAAACTTTTAACGAGTTTTTATCCTGATTTAAATATGTAATGGAAGATGAATTGTCAATGGCTATAATCAAGTCTGGTTTTTCATTATAATAACTAACTTGATTAAATTTAGGATTGACGATAAGTAATAAGACCGAAAAAAAAGTCATAAATCTTAAAAAAATAAAGGTGAAACGTAATCTTTTTGAGGAACTTTCACGCGTATCTTTATACAGAAATAGCGCTAATAATAGCGCTATGATTCCTGATATAATGATGTATGTAATAGTTTCTAAAGACATTAATGGTTTACGATTATTTGTTTAAGGGTCGATTTTAAATGTTAAATCGTAATTATTTTTTAAAAGTTAAGTAAGCATTCCACCATCAACATGAATGGTCTGACCCGTAACGTAAGCACTTAAATCACTGGCTAAAAACACACAAACATTCGCAACATCTTCAGGTGTACCGCCTCTTTTTAACGGAATGCCTGCACGCCATCCTTTTACAACTTCTTCATCCAGTTTTGCGGTCATTTCTGTTTCAATAAATCCTGGAGCAATCACATTGCTTCTTATATTTCTGGAACCCAACTCCAACGCCACCGATTTTGAAAACCCAATAATACCAGCTTTGGAAGCGGCGTAATTAGTTTGTCCTGCATTGCCTTTAACACCAACAACCGAACTCATATTGATGATGGAGCCTTTTCGTTGTTTTAACATGGTACGTTGCACCGCTTTGGTCATGTTAAAAACAGATTTCAAATTGGTTTCAATTACGGTATCAAAATCTTCTTCGGTAATGCGCATGAGTAAATTATCTTTGGTGATTCCGGCATTATTCACCAAAATATCAATGCTTCCAAACTCAGCAACCACATCATCGGCTAATTTTTGCGCCTCATTAAAATCGGCGGCATTACTTTTATAACCTTTAGCTTTAATGTCCAAAGCATTCAATTCACTTTCTAAAGCATTAGCAGCTTCAACTGAAGCACTGTATGTAAATGCTACATTAGCACCATGTTGGGCAAAAACTTGAGCAATTCCTCTTCCAATACCCCTACTTGCTCCGGTAATAATAGCTGTTTTTCCTTCTAATAATTTCATGTTTTTTTAATAATGATATGTTGATATTCAAATATAACAAATACAAATGGCACCTAATAAAAAAACCTTACAAGTTTATGTAAGGTTTTAAGTATGTCATTTAGATAATTATAGGGATGCCAAAACTTCTGATACTTTTTTACCTATTTCTGCAGGCGAATCTACGACGTGAATGCCACAAGCTCTCATGATTTTCTTTTTTGCCTGAGCCGTATCATCACTTCCTCCTACAATAGCACCAGCATGTCCCATAGTACGACCTGCAGGAGCCGTTTCGCCAGCTATAAAACCAATAATTGGTTTTTTACTGCCACTTTCTTGATACCAATGTGCAGCATCTGCTTCTAATTGTCCTCCAATTTCACCAATCATGACCACAGCATGGGTTTCAGGATCATTGATAAGCAATTCAACCGCCTGTTTTGTGGTAGTTCCAATAATAGGATCTCCACCAATTCCAATAGCGGTTGTAATACCTAGACCTTGTTTTACCACTTGATCGGCAGCTTCATACGTTAAGGTACCAGATTTTGAAACGATGCCAACATGACCTTTTTTAAATACAAAACCAGGCATGATACCAACTTTAGCTTCGCCAGGGGTAATAACACCCGGACAGTTTGGGCCAATGAGTCTGCAATTTTTATTCTTTATATATTCTGATGCTTTAATCATATCGGCAACAGGAATTCCTTCGGTAATGGTTATAATAACTTTAATACCTGCATCGGCTGCTTCCATAATGGCATCGGCGGCAAAGGCTGGCGGAACAAAAATAATTGTGGTATCTGCTCCAGCTTTTTCAACAGCTTCTTGTACCGTATTAAAAACGGGTTTATCTAAGTGTGTTTGACCTCCTTTACCTGGCGTTACACCACCAACCAAATTGGTTCCATACTCAATCATTTGGCTAGCGTGAAAGGTGCCTTCACTTCCTGTAAAACCTTGAACTATAATTTTTGAATCTTTGTTTACTAAAACACTCATGTTATTTTATTTTTTAAACTATACAAAA
>PFKE01000155.1:0-9104 GCA_002784145.1 Flavobacteriaceae bacterium CG_4_10_14_3_um_filter_33_47
CGTGTTTTCAAATTTAAACAGTAGTGGTATTCAAGTGGGCACACAACTGGTTCAACATCCGGGTGTTAAAGCTGTTGGATTTACAGGAAGTATTCAAGGAGGAAGAGCTTTGTATAATTTAGCTTCGCAACGTGAAGAACCCATTCCCGTCTTTGCCGAAATGGGAAGTGTTAATCCTGTTATTATTCTGCCCAATGCTTTAAAAAATAGAGGTGAAGATTTAGCCAAAACCTATGCTAGTTCCATAACTTTAGGAACGGGTCAGTTTTGTACCAATCCAGGATTACTGTTAGCCATTAAAAGTGAGGTCTTAACTCATTTTGTTTCTACATTAGCCAATGAAATTGTTAAGATTAAGCCAACCTGTATGTTGCATCCAAACATTATTGGAGCCTATGAAGCAAATAAAGCTAAAATGATAGCTCAAAAGGGGTTAAAAGTAATATCAGATGTTGAAGAAGAGGTACAAGCAAATCATGCCAGACAAGCCATTGCCACTGTTCAAGGCAAAACATTTTTAGAAAACACACACTTACATCAAGAAGTTTTTGGGCCTTTTTCAATGGTTGTGCAATGTGAAGACACAAATCAGTTGGAATTAATTATCTCAAAATTAGAAGGTCAGTTAACGGGGACTTTAATAGCTGATGATGAGGCCAATTTATATTCGAATGTTATTTCAGCACTTCAAAATAGAGTAGGACGTGTTATTTTTAATGGTGTACCAACCGGTGTTGAGGTGTGTCCATCTATGGTTCATGGCGGTCCCTATCCAGCATCAACTGATAGTCGTTTTACAGCCGTTGGGGTGAACTCCATTAAACGTTGGGTGAGACCGTTTAGTTATCAGGATTGGCCAAATGAATTATTGCCTGATGCACTCAAAGACGAAAACCCATTAAGAATATTAAGACAAGTGAACAATATTTTAACAAAAGATAAAATCTAGGTAATGGCTCTTAGTACGTTTGTTTGCATTGATGCCCATACCTGTGGAAATCCTGTCAGAGTCATTAAAGAAGGTGGTCCAAATTTGATTGGGAGTACCATGAGTGAGAAACGTCAACATTTTTTAAAGGAATTTGACTGGATTCGTAAAGGCTTAATGTTTGAGCCACGCGGTCATGATATGATGAGTGGTAGCATGCTATTTCCACCGCATCACCCAGAAAATGATGTTGCCATTCTATTTATTGAAACTTCAGGTTGTTTGCCCATGTGTGGTCATGGAACCATTGGTACCATTACCATTGCTATTGAAGAAGGCTTAATTGTACCAAAAATTCCTGGAAAAATTAAAATGGAAGCTCCAGCTGGTTTGGTTGAAATTGAATATCAACAAACTGGAAAAAAAGTGGATTGGGTAAAACTAATCAACGTAAAAAGCTATTTAGCTGCTGAAAATTTAACAGTTGATTGTCCCGAATTGGGAACCATCACATTTGATGTGGCCTACGGCGGAAATTATTACGCCATTGTAGATTCTCAAGAAAATTTTTCGGGTGTTCAAGATTTTTCGGCTTCAAAAATTATTCAGTATTCCCAAGTAGTTCGTCAACGCATTAATGAAAAATACCCCAATAGGTTTATTCATCCAGAAAATGAAACGATCAGAGACGTCTCACATTTACTTTGGACAGGAACGCCTATAGACCCAACATCTTCAGGAAGAAATGCTGTATTCTATGGCGATAAAGCTATTGATAGAAGTCCTTGTGGAACAGGAACTTCTGCCAGATTAGCGCAATTATATGCCAAAGGAAAATTAAAAGTTGGAGAAGACTTCATTCATGAAAGCTTTATTGGGAGCAAGTTTATTGGACGCGTGGAAGAAGAAACAACCATCCATGGAACATTAGCTATTGTGCCAAGTATTACGGGTTGGGCAAAAATTTATGGTCACAATACCATCACTATTGATGATGAAGATGATCCGTATGCCTATGGTTTTCAAGTAATATAGTATGAATAGAGAAATAACATTAATGACCTTAGTTGTTAAAAATTACGAAGAAGCCATTCAATATTATGTCAATATTTTAGGTTTTGTTTTGATTGAAGACACACCTATAACTGATAAAAAAAGATGGGTTGTAATAGCGCCCCAAAAGAAAAGTAGGTTTAAATTGTTGCTCGCACAACCAAAAAAAGAACAAGAAACAAAAGCCATTGGAAATCAAAACAGGTTAAATTTGTTAGAGAAATTTCAGAAGAATATTATGGGAAAGTTGCTGTTTTTGAAGATTTATATGGAAATTTATGGGATTTAATTGAACCTAATAAGAATTTAATTTGAAACACATTATCATTATTGGTGGCGGCATTATTGGATTAAGTGCTGCTTATTATCTTCAAAAAGAAGGACATCAAGTAACTATTGTAGATCAATCTAACATGGATTCTGGTGCATCTTATGTAAATGCCGGTTATTTATCGCCAAGCCATATTATCCCATTGGCTGCGCCTGGTGTTATGAAAAAAGGCATCAAATGGATGTTTAATTCTGCAAGTCCTTTATATATCAAGCCTCGTTTAGATTTAGATTTTTTACAATGGACCTTAGCCTTCAATAAATCTTGTAACACTAAACATGTAGAAAAATCTATTCCAGTTATAAAAGAAATAGCTTTGTTAAGTCAAGATTTATATGAAGATATTCACAGAGTTGAAGGGTTTAAATCGCATTATGAAAAGAAAGGCTTGTTAATGTTATGCCAAACAGATCATGTTTTAGAAGAAGAAGTCAAATTAGCTTATTTAGCTCAAAAGGAAGGTTTAGATGTTATTGAATTAAATATTGAAGAATTAAAAGCAATAGAACCCAATGTAAACATTAATGCAAAAGGAGCAACCTATTTTAAATGTGATTCGCATTCTACTCCAAATGAATTTATGGAGAGTATAAAAGCTTATTTAAAACGAGTTGGCGTTCAATTTTATATAAACGAAACAGTTGAAGATTTAGAAGTTAAAAATGAAAAAATAAAAGCAATTAAAACCAATAAACAAATTTTAAAAGCCGATGAATTTGTTTTAGCGGCTGGTTCATGGAGCTATTTATTGAGTAAAAAATTAGGTTTAAAATTGTTGCTTCAGGCAGGAAAAGGGTATCGAATTAATACTGTTCAAGAAACAGGAATTACCATACCATCTATTTTAGTAGAAAAAAAAGTAGCTGTAACGCCAATGAATGGGTTTACTCGTTTTGCTGGAACGATGGAAATAGCCGGAATTAATCATGATATTAGAAAAGAACGAGTTGAAGCCATTGCAAATGCAGCAACAAAATTTTATCCTAAAATCAAATTAAGCCCTGAAGAGAAAAATCTTGCAGCTTGTGGGTTACGTCCAGTTTCAGCTGATGGATTGCCTTATATTGGTAAATCATCTAAATGTGCTAATTTAACGATAGCTACAGGTCATGCTATGATGGGTTGGAGTATGGGACCAGCAACTGGAAAGCTGGTTGCTGAAATCATTTCCAATAAAAAAACATCCATGAATTTAGACATGTTTCATCCAGATAGAAGATTTTAAATTCTGCCAAGAACTTTATCCATAATCCACGCCGTATGAAGCGCTGTTTCTCCAGTTGATGGATGTTGTTCAATGCCATCTAAATGTTTTTTCATAGCTTGAACATGGTATAGTTGAATATTTTCAGGGTGTTCTATATTTAAACTAATAGTTTCTTTTGAAGTGATGAGTTGAACAGGATTATCATCAAAGACCGAAAAAACAATAGACCCTTTACTACCAACGATTTCTACCTTATCTTCTCTTTTCCAGGATCCAAAATTCCAAAAAGCGGAACCAGTTACACCATTTTTATGAATCCATGAAGCCGACAAAGCATCATGGGCAGTATAAAACTGTTGTTGATTAGTAATGTGCCCATTAACGGATTCAAACTCTCCTAAAATAAAATGGAAAAAATCCAAACCATGTGAAGCTAAATCATCAAAATAACCACCTAAGGCAATATCTTTATCTGTTCTCCAATTATAATTCTGAGACAAATCAATGGAACTGGCAGATTTACTCAAAGACCAATGAATGTGTCTAACATCTCCAATCTCGTTAAGGTCAATCCATGTTTTTATTTGAAGAAATCTTGGTAAACATCTACGATAGTAAGCAACAAAAAGAGGAGTATTTTTTTCTTTAAATGCATGATGCATGGTTTCACATTCTTTAAATGTTACGGCCATTGGTTTTTCTACACAACAAATTTTACCAGATTCAACAACCTTTAAAGCATACTCTAAATGATTGTTTGGTGGTGTTGCTATATAAATAGCATCTATTTCTGTGTCATTAATTAATTCATCTGCATTGTCAGTAAATTGTTCAATGCCATGTCTTTGCGCAAAGTCATTGGCTTTATTCAAGTCTCTTCGCATTACAGACTTTAACTTAAATCCGTCTGTTTTTTGATAGGCTGGCGCACTCTTTTTTTCACAAACATCACCAACACCAATAATGCCCCAATTTATAGTTTTACTATTCATGTTTTAGCTAGACGTATCGGCAATTATTTTCCATTCACCATCAATTCTTTTAAAAATAATCATAAAAATACCAGTTGCATTACCAACAATTCGCTTTAAATGATATTCTCCCATGACGTAATAGGCATCCTCTGTTATTTTAGATATATCATTAATTTTAAAGCTTAAAGTGCCCGTATGATCTGCTGTTGGATAGGCTTGTTTATAACGTTCTAAAGTATTTTCCCAACCATAAGTTACACCATTACTGCCATAAAATTTAAGGGAATCACTTTTCCAATAACCTTTCATGAATTCTTCAATATTATTATCGGACCAAGCTAAACGTTGTGCTTTAAGTACAGAAAGAATAGCCTCTTTATCTTCATTCTCAGAAGTTTGAGAAAAATTCAGTTGAGATATAAGGATAGTACTTAAAATTAAAATATATTTTTTCATGTGTTTTTTGTTTTTTTAATGGATGAAAATAACAGTAATGTGAGTAAAAATAGCAAAATCTTGTTTTAAATAGGTTAAACGTCGATTATTTTGACACGAAATTATTTTTAAACTAAAGTAAGTTTCTATTCATCGAATAAATAGTAAAAAGCTCATTTTGGTTTTTATATTTACATGACAATCAAATGATTAATAGCCCAAATTTATCGTTTAACCTTTTTAATTATGTTATTATGAACCTAAAAATTACTCACAGCAACAATTATTTTAAATTAAAAGGAATTCTTGATAGAGATAACCTTGATTTGTTTCAAAAAGAATTTAAAAATATTTTTGATAAAGTAAGCAATCTAACCATTAGTATTGAAGAAATTGAGTGGATGGACAAATATGGCGTCAAGGCTATGGCAGGACTTCATGATGAAGCCATTATAAAAAACAAAAAGTTATCTATTATTGGTTTAGGCTGTAAAGAGTTATACGAACATTTTAAATATAAAACAACCGCTTAGTTACAATACATTTTTTTGTTGTTTAAAGAACGCATCGGCTTGAAGTTGCATGAGTACTCTAGCTGTTTTGCGTTTATAATTGTATAACTCGTCTTCGTTTTCTATATCCTTGTAAATACGATCGTTTATGGCGAAATCGGTTTTAAGCATCGCTTCTCTTTGGTTTATATTTTGAAGCACATTTGATTTAATGACGCCTTCTTCGTCTTCCAATTTAAAATCGTAGGCACTTTTAGTTGATAAAAGTTTAGCAAAAATAGGAGAAGTTTCAATCGCTAAGAACAAAAGGAATATAAAAAAGGATGGTAACCAAGGTAGCTTTTTTAGGGCATTAACACGGGCCATTAAACCATCATAATTGTTGATAATGGGTTGAGAGCTTATGACTTTGGTTTCATAATCAGCTTGAAGCGCAGCTATTTGAGTTTCAGCAGCAACAATTTTTGCTTTATTATCAAGTTTTAGTTGTTTTAATTCGGATAGAAGAGCGTCATGTTTATCTCGCTTTTCCTTGTAAACTGGCCCTTTTCCCAATAATTTTGTTCCAGCAGTACCTTCAGCTTCAGTAATATAGGTGTCATAAAGTGCATTAACTTTAGTATCTTTGGTTGCAATTTCTTGTTGTAATGAAGCAATTTCTTTGTTTAAACTTTCAATGGAAGGATTGAATTGTTTAGCAATTTGATTTTTATTAGCAAGTGTTAATTCGTTTTTTTGTTCAAGCAAAACTTGATTGATTTCTTTTTCAAAAATCTTTAATTCTAAAGGTTTTGAAATAACCACCGCAATAATAACGGCGAGTAATATTCTTGGTGAAGCCTGAATAAGTTCATCCATTATATTACCAGTTTTTTTAATAGTTGAAACAATATAGCGGTCTAGATTAAAAATGAGTAACCCCCAAATGAAGCCAAAGAAAATAGCTGTATAAAGATTGTCGAAAACCGTAAAAAGCGCATAACTACCGGCTATAAAAGCCATAACAGCGGTAAAAAATACAGTAGCCCCAATACCTGCATATTTGTTTTGTTCGCCTACAGAACAGGTTTCTAAAATGGATGTATCTGAACCTGAACAAATGATGAAGAATTGCTTTAACATAACGTGATTGTTTTTGATTGATTGACTATTAGAACGTTAAAGATTAAAATTTGTTACATAGTTATATGAATTTATGGCCTTCTTGATCTAATACTCTCAATAATGACGGTTGTTAAAATTAGTGAACCGCCTAAAAATGTATTCCAAGAAGGAATTTCTTTTAAGAAAAAATAGGCCATAATAATTCCAAAGATGGGTTGTAAACTATTAATAATACTTGCAGTGCTTACAGAGAAATATCTTAAACTGTGTATAAACATAGAATGCCCTATAGCCGTGGTAACAAGTGCTAAAATAATGATATAAGGAAATTGAGAAGTAATATGACTTACATCCATGGTAAACATAAAAGGTAGTAATAAAACTGATAAAATTAAAATTTGATACATCATAATCGCCGTTCCGCTATACTGACCTATATGCTGCTTAAGTATTAAATTACGCAGAGCATAACAAACCGCAGAAAACAATCCCAACAAAACACCTTTTACTTGTGAACTTTCAAAATCAAATTCAGGTGCAAGAATATAGATACCAATAATGACAATAATTCCTAAGATAATATGAATCGGGCTTAATTTAGATTTTATGAAAAGTGGTTCAAGTAAAGCGGTGATGACAGGAAAAGTAAAAAGCGATAACATGCCTAGGGCCACATTGGAAAATTTTAAGGCATAAAAATAACTAATCCAGTGTATTCCTAAGAAAACGGAGCTCAAAATGACTGTAGGAATATCTTTTCTTGATTGAATTTTTATATTGAATTTTTTATATCTGCAAAAAACATAAAGAAAGATAGCTCCCAAAGCACATCTAAACCAAATAATTACAGGGGTTGGCATATCAATAAATTTACCTAAAACACCTGAGGTACTTATAAAAAGGGTTCCAATTAAAAGTTCTATAAGGTGGTTGGTATGTTGGCTTCTCATGAATTAAAAAGCTCTGTGTAATATTTGTAGAAATACGGTATAGTTTCAATGCCTTTTAAATAATTTAAAACACCAAAGTGTTCATTTGGTGAGTGAATGGCATCACTATCTAAACCAAAGCCCATTAAAATGGTTTTACTTTTAAGTTCTTGTTCAAAAAGTGCCACAATAGGAATACTACCACCACTACGCTGCGGAATTGGTGTTTTACCAAAGGTTTTTTGATAGGCTTTTGAAGCGGCTTGGTAGCCAATACTGTCAATTGGAGTGACGTAACCTTGTCCGCCATGATGTGGTGTTACTTTCACTTTAACACCTTTAGGAGCAATGCTTTCAAAGTGCGTTTTAAAAAGCTGGGTAATCTCTTCCCAATCTTGATGTGGCACCAATCGCATGGATATTTTAGCAAAGGCCTTACTGGCAATTACCGTTTTGGCGCCTTCACCGGTATATCCGCCCCAAATACCATTAACATCTAAAGTAGGTCTTATGGAGTTTCGTTCGTTGGTAGTATAGCCTTCTTCTCCATAAACCGCTTCAATATCTAAAGCTTTTTTATAGGCTTCCAGGTTAAATGGAGCTTTTGCCATTTCGGCTCGTTCTTCTATTGAAAGTTCTTCAACTTTATCATAAAAACTAGGTATGGTTATGTGATTATTTTCATCATGAAGTGAGGCAATCATTTTGGTAAGTATATTGATAGGATTGGCAACCGAACCACCATATAAACCTGAGTGCAAATCTCTATTGGGTCCAGTAACCTTAACTTCAACATAACTTAAACCGCGTAAACCTGTGGTAATAGAAGGCACATCGTTGGCTATCATTCCAGTATCAGAAATTAAAATGACATCATTTTTAAGTTTACCTTGATTGTTCTTTACAAATTTAGACAGGTTCACACTTCCAACTTCTTCTTCGCCTTCAATCATAAACTTCACATTACAAGGTAATTGATTTGTTTTTGTCATGAATTCTAAAGCCTTAACATGCATATACATTTGCCCTTTATCATCACAGGAACCGCGAGCAAAAATAGCTCCTTCAGGATGTAAGGCCGTTTTTTTAATCACGGGTTCAAATGGTGGTGAAGTCCACAATTCTATGGGGTCAGCAGGCTGTACATCATAATGCCCATAAACAAGTACCGTTGGTAAATTAGAATTAATGATTTTTTCACCATAAACAATAGGATACCCATCAGTTTCACATATTTCTACTGCATCACAACCAGCGTTTTCAAGACTTGTTTTAACCGCTTCAGCAGTTTTTAAAACATCGTTTTTATAGGCAGAGTCAGCACTAATAGAAGGAATTTTAAGGAGTTCTAAAAGTTCATTTAAAAAGCGGTCTTTGTGTTCTTTGATATAGTCTTGAATAGCTTTCATCTTTTTATATTTATTGTTTTAGAGGTTAGATGCAATACCCCAAAAACCATTCTTATTTGGTTTAAATTTTGTTGTTGATGGGTATTTCATAATAAAAAATGTATTTCCTTCAAAAGTAATAAAAATTGAAGGTTTTTAAGAGTATGTGTTTGCAATTTAAAAATCTTGATTATATTTGCAAACCTTTAGCGGGCGTGGTGGAATTGGTAGACACGCTAGACT
>PFKE01000155.1:9125-46216 GCA_002784145.1 Flavobacteriaceae bacterium CG_4_10_14_3_um_filter_33_47
GTAGACACGCCAGACTTAGGATCTGGTGCCGCGAGGTGTGGGAGTTCGAGTCTCCCCACCCGCACAGAATGAATCCTTGTTGTTCTTATTTTATATAAGATATGCAAGGATTTTTTAGTTATAACAAGTTTCCAAATATGATAAGCATCTTACATGTATTTCAACGAAAACCATTTTCTATTTCATGATAAAGGCTGTTTTCCTTTTGCTATATTTGTATAGCTTTGCCAAACACTTTTAAATATCAAATTAAGGGTGAGAAACTAAATCTAGGTAGTACATAAACATTTAAATAATAACAAATAAAATGAGTCTTTATCCTTTAAAATTTCAACCTGTTTATAAATATAGAATTTGGGGAGGCAATAAGTTAAAAACCATTCTTAATAAAAATTACGATGCGGATTGTATTGGAGAATCTTGGGAAATATCCGACGTAAAAGGGGATGAAACACCCATATTAAATGGTGAATTTTCTGGAGAATTACTCAGTACTTTAATACATAAATACAAAGGTGATTTTGTAGGTAACTCAGTTTATGAGGCTTTTGGAGATGAATTTCCTTTATTAATTAAATACATTGATGCAAAAACCCCACTTTCTATACAAGTGCATCCTAGTAACGAAATTGCCAAACAACGCCATAATTCGTTTGGTAAAAATGAAATGTGGTATGTGATGCAAGCCGATAAGCATGCAGAATTAATTGTGGGTTTTGATGAAGACCTAAATGAAGAAACTTATAAAGAACATCTAAAGAATAATACCATTTTAAATGTGATGCACCACGAAATAGTGGCAAAAGGGGATACATTTTACATTCCTACAGGAAGAGTGCATGCCATTGGTGCCGGAGTTTTATTGGCCGAAATTCAACAAACTTCAGACATTACCTATCGAATTTATGATTATGACAGAGTGGATTCCAAAACAGGTGAAAAAAGAGCATTGCATAATGAATTAGCCATGGATGTTATAGATTACAAAGTGCACAATGCCTACAAAAGCGAGTATCAAGTTGAAGTAAACCAATCTAATAAGCTTGTAACATCTCCATATTTTACTACCAATATTATTCATATAAAAGGGCAATTGGTGAAAGATTATACTAGTTTAGATTCTTTTGTTATTTATATGTGCGTAGAAGGAAATGCTGAAATTAAATATTATAATGACCTTTACGAATTGAGTTTTGGACAAACCATGCTTTTACCGGCTGCAATAAATCAGGTAGAGATTTTTGCAGAAGACGCTAAATTATTAGAGGTCTACTTATAAAAAAGCTTACTATTCCTTGTAATTATATTATGAAAAAGCCAAGAGACATGTCCCTTGGCTTTGATAATTTAAGTTTAATTTGTTGACTAATTCAAATAATTTCAAATTAATTTAGCTTAAATAGAATGCCTTGATAAGGTTTTAGTTGAATACTGCTATGGTTTATTTCTACAGAATGGTAATTATTTATCATGGCTTGGTTAACATGGCTGATTTCAGGTAATTCAATAGTGGCATCATGATTGGTAAAATTAAGAAGAACCAAAATCGTTTCGTTGTTTAATGTTCGGGTAAAGGCATAAACATCTTCATTATTTTCATCTAACAGTTGATAATCACCATAAACCAAAACCTCGTTATCTTTTCTAAGTTTCACCATCTTTCTAAAGTGATTCAAAATGGAATTTGGGTCTTTATCTTGAACAGAAACATTGATGTTTTTATAATTGTCATTTACAGGAAGCCAAGGTTCTCCACTGGTAAATTGGGCATTTTCTGAACTGTCCCATTGCATGGGTGTTCTACCATTATCTCTAGATGCAAAGTTTAAATCGCTCATAAATTTATGCATATCAACACCTTCTGAAAGCGCTTTTTTATAGCCATTGATGGCTGCTACATCTTTGTATTGCGAGATGCTATCAAATTCTATGTTGGTCATACCAATTTCATCACCATAATACACAAAAGGTGTTCCTCTCATACTCAAAAGAAACGTGTTTAAAAGTTTAGATGAAGCCTCTCTAAATTCTTCAGAATCATTGCCAAATCTGCTCACTAATCTGGCTTGGTCATGGTTCGATAAAAATATAGAAAGCCATCCTTTTTTGGAGAATTCTTTATCCCAAGTAGTAAAAGTGTTTTTTAATTTTAAAAGACTGTAGCCTTCGGGTTTTGCTATATCTACGGCATCAAAGGCATAGGCAATATTTAGTTCTTTTCTGTCGGCATCAACCAATTCATGGGCTTCTTGAAAATTTCTTCCGGCACCTTCGGCAACACTCATTACATCATATTTGCTGAATACTTCTTCATTCATTTCTTTTAAATAATCATGAAGTCCGTCTTGCATGGCGTAATATTGAATAAAGTCTTTTTCAAAACCATCAGGAAACTTAGGAAAAGTGGTGTCTTTTGCAGCAAATTGAAAGGCATCTAAACGAAAACCGTCAACACCTTTATCGGCCCAAAACTTCATAATATTATAAACTTCTTCCCGTACTTTTGGGTTTTCCCAATTTAAGTCGGGTTGTTCTTTGGCAAAATAATGAAGATAATACGAATTGCTAATGGAGTCATATTGCCAGGCATCGCCTTTTTCATCAAATAAACTATAGCGGAAATTTGGTTTGCCTTTTTCGGCTGGCCACCAGTGGTAATAGTCTCTGTAAGGATTGTTTCTTGAACTTCTTGCTTGTTTAAACCATTCATGTTGGTCGCTACTATGGTTTACCACAACATCCAAAACAAATTTAATGTTGCGTTCATGCAAGCCTTTTAATAAATTGTCAAAATCTTCCATGGTTCCAAATTCGGATAAAATGGCTTTGTAATCGCTTACGTCGTAGCCATTATCAACATTTGGAGATTGATAAAAAGGATTCAACCAAACCATAGTAACACCTAAACTTTTAATATAATCAAGTTTTTCAATAATACCTTTTAAATCACCTACACCATCTCCATCAGAATCTTTAAAACTCCTGGGATAAATTTGATACACGATGGCTTCTTTCCACCATGTTTTATCGGGAACCATTGATGCTTCTTTTTTTTGACCATTGGAACATCCTAATAGTAATAAAGCCAATAAGGTATGGATTAATATTTTTTTCATGATTTTATTATTTCAGTTAGTTAACATGATTGAATTCAATAATGTTAACTGTTCTTTATTTCAAATAAAAAAGTTGTAAAAGTGAAATCAAGTTCACAATTTTTTTTTGATTTGGTAAAAAAAAATCTAAAAAAAATGTAAATAATTAGCCGATAACGATTTCGGTTTCGTAGAAAATATAGGCACTATCTTGGTTTGTCAAGTAGTTTAAGGGTAGAATTTCTTGGAACGATGTAGGTTGGAATTTCTATGATTTCTGGAATAATTTTCTGACCTTTTTTTAAGGTACAGATATCTTTATATAAAACTTCAAAAGCCTTCTGACCCATTTCAAAACCAGGTTGATGAACTGTTGATAAGGTAGGCGTAGTTATTTTTGTTAAAAACCAGTCGCTAAAACCCATCACAGAGACTTGGTTTGGTACCGATATATTAAGTTCGCTTAACCTTTTTAAAACACCAATGGCTACTAAATCTGTAAAGGCAAAAACACCATCAACATCTGGATGGTCGTTAATGATTTTTTTAGCTATTTTAAACCCTTCACTAAAGGTTAAACTTTTGCATTTGTAAATTAAAGTGGGGTCAAAAGGGATATTGTTTTTGGCCAGTGCTTTTTTATAACCAATAAACCTATCAATGGTTGTTTGGGGTTTTAAATCGCCTCTAATGTGAGCAATTTTTTTGCAACCTGTTTCAATAAGATATTGTGTTGCGTTGAAAGCGGCTTTTTGATCATCAATAATAACTTTTGAAGCATGAACCAATTTTGAAATTTTATCATACATCACCACAGGAATACCTCTATCTATTACTTGCTTAATGTGTTTGTACTGGGTTGTATTATCTGAAAGAGATAATAAAATACCATCAACATTTTTATCCATCAACCGTTTAAGATGCAGTTTTTCTTGCTCAAAAGATTCATTGGTTTGAAGAATAATCACTAAATAATCTCTTTTCTCTGCGGCTTTAATAACTCCAGAAATAATATTGGAAAAAAAATGGTGTACAATTTCAGGAATGACCAATCCAATAATTTTTGATTCCTTATTTCTTAACCCTTGGGCTAATGAATTGGGTTGATAGTTTAAACTTTCAGCAAGCTCTATGACCCTTTTTTTTGTATTTTCATTAATGTCCGGATAATTTTTTAGTGCTTTTGAGACCGTTGCAGGAGAAAGGCCTAAAATTTTTGCTAAATGTTTTAAAGTGGTTTTGGGCATTTCCAAATAATAGTTTGATTTAAGCTTTGTTTTTATGGGTCATTACACATTTATAAAAATACAGTCTTAATTTTATTAATAATAGGTAAAACCAGTTTTTTTTGTAAAAAATGATAAATAGTTATATATTTAAAAACTTTACGTTTATTAATTATCCATTTTTTTAATAGAAAATAGGGTTTATTAATAATTACCATATGCTAAATTTCGTTAAACAGTAATTAAATGAGCCTTTAATTCACTATTTAACAGTCACCGAAAACGATTTCGGTAAAAAAAAGACGATTTTTTACAACTTTTTTTTTTTTTGTGTTTAAAAAATGTAAAATTCGCTTTTTTAGTTAACTTTATTTTAACACTACATGAAAAAAGTCAATTAATTAATAACTAATTTTATCAACTAACTCAAAATGAAAAACAAATTACTAAAAAAGCTTTTGCTTCCATTGGCTATGCTATTCGGAAGTTTTATTTATGCTCAATCGGTAACAGGAACTGTTTCTGATGCATCAGGTCCATTACCAGGGGTTAACGTGCTAGTAAAAAGCACTGCAACTGGAACGGTAACAGATTTCGATGGAAACTTCCAAATTAATGCTAACAACGGGGATACTTTAGTATTCTCTTTTGTAGGTTATTTAACTCAGGAAATATTGGTTTCTGGTACAACCATTAATGTTACACTAGCAGAAGACGCTGCACAACTTGATGAAGTTGTGGTTGTAGGGTATGGTAGTACTACTAAAAAAGAAGTCACTACAGCTGTTACAAGTGTTAATGCAAAAGATTTTAATCAAGGAGTCATTAGCGATCCTACTCAATTACTACAAGGTAAAGTGCCAGGTTTAAGTATTTATAACAAAGGAGGTAACCCTAACTCTACGGGTACAATCCGTTTAAGAGGTATTTCTACCATTGGTGGTAATACAGAACCTTTGGTTGTAATTGATGGTGTACAAGGTCAATCTTTAAATAATGTTGATCCTAGTGATATTGAAAATATTACCGTTTTAAAAGATGGTTCTGCCGCTGCAATTTATGGTACTCGTGGCTCTAGTGGAGTTATTTTAGTAACCACAAAATCTGGAAAGAAAGGGCAAGCTTTACAAGTAAACTATAATGCTCAATTTGCTGCCAATACCATTGCTAACCAAATAAGTGTCATGAATTCGGCGCAATTTTTAGCTGCTGGAGGTACAGATCTTGGAAGTTCAACCGATTGGCTGGATGAAGTTACAGAAACAGGTTTTTCTCAAACGCATAATGTTTCAGCCGTTGGAGGTTCAGACAATGCTACCTATCGTGTATCCCTTAATTTTAGAGATGAAGAAGGAATTTTAATAAACACTGGTTTTAATCAAGTTAATGCTAGAACCAAATTTTCGGGTAAAATACTAAATGACAAATTAAAAATTGACTTCAACTCTTCATTAACACGTAGAGATAGCCAATTTGGTTTTAACGAAGCCTTAAGATATGCCGTATTGTACAATCCTACAGCGCCTATTTTAGGTGTTGATGCTCCTTTTGCTTTTAATTCGGATCAATTTGGTGGTTTTTTCGAAACCTTAGGTCTTTTTGATAGTTTCAACCCAGTTTCTATTGCTCAACAGAACAAAAATAACGGCGAGCAAAATACATTAAATTATAGTTTAGATTTTCAATATACTTTAACAGACGATATCTCTGCAAATTTAAGTTTTGGAGAACAAAACATAAAGACTTCCACAAGACAGTACTATCCAACAACTAGTTTCTTTAGAGGGGGGGCCTTAAGTCCTTTCAACAAAGGTAGAGCAGACTTTTTTACCAGTGAGAGTAAAAATCATACTTTAGATTTATATGCTACTTACAATAAAGTATTTAATGATTCTTTTACGTTTAAATTCACAGGTGGTTACTCATTTCAAGAAAGTGATTATAACGAATATAACTTAGGATTGGGCGATTTCCCTCCAGGGGTTGATTTTAATTTTAGCAATGCTATAGAAGTTTCACAAGATCTTTTAGAAGCGGGAAGAGTTAGAGCCAATAGTGGTAGAAATGACAATGATAGAATCATTGGATTCTTTGCAAGAGCCAATGCAACCATCAACGATGCCATTTATGTTAATGCCTCTATAAGAAGAGAGGGATCTAGTAGATTTGGTGTAGATGAGCGTTGGGGATATTTCCCTGCAGGTGCAATTGGTGCAGATATAAATAAATATTTAGAGTTAGAGAATGTAAACCTTCTTAAAGTAAGGTTGGGTTATGGGGTTACGGGAGCCATTCCTCCAGGGGTAGGTTTATCGCAAACTACTTTTGGTGTAAATAATGGTGCCGATGGATTTGGAGCTTCTGGAACAGGTTTAGGAACTAGAAAACCAAACCCTGGTCTTAAATGGGAAGAGAAAAGAGAGTTGAATTTAGGGTTTGAATTTGAAACAAATCGTTTATCTGCTACTTTAGATCTTTACACTAGAGACATAGTCGATTTTATTACCAACGTTAATATCGATGCTGCTGCCAATGATGGTTTTACCAGTCAATTTCAAAACGGTGGAAAATTAAATACAGAAGGTATAGAATTAAGTTTGAACTATGATGTGATTAAGACTGATAAAATATCTTATAACTCAGGCATTATATTTTCAAGTTATACTTCAAAATTAGAAAAAAATACTGGGGGTGATAGAACCATTGCCAACCTAGGAGCACCAGGACAAAATGGAACAAACTTAATTATCGTTAGAGAAGGTAAGGAAATAGGACAAATATGGGGGCCAGTTTTCTCGGGTGAGGTCGATGCAAATGGTTCACCTATATTAGTTGACGTTAATGGTGATGGAAATTTGGTAACAGACCAAGGAAATGCTTTGGCTGAAGATGCAGATTTTAAAGTGTTAGGACATGGTTTGCCAGATTTCGAATTAGGTTGGACCAACCAAATAACCATTGGTAATTGGGATGTAAACGCATTTTTTAGAGGAGCATTTGGGCATAGTTTAGTTAACACGTTCCGTGCATTTTACGAGCCAATAATTGGTTCACAGGCTTCTTATAATTTTGTGAATACAGATTTGGCAAGATCAGATATCAGAACAGCCCAGTTTAGTTCTTATTATGTTGAAAAAGCTGATTTCTTTAAGTTAGATAACCTTTCTGTAGGGTATAACTTTAACTTAAACAATAACTATTTCAAAAACATAAGATTGTCAATCAGTGGACAAAACCTATTCACCATTACTAATTACACAGGATCTGATCCAGAACCAGCATTGCAAGATTTCGGTCCAGCAGATAACGGTGGTTTTGTTAATGCTAGTCCTGATGTTTTAGCACCAGGTATTGATAGACGTAACAATTATTTTTCGTCAACCAAAATTACATTTGGGGTAAACATTAACTTTTAATAAAAAATATATATGAATCGTTTAATTAAATTATCGTTTTTATTCAGTGCATTGGCATTAACCTATGCCTGCACTAATCTAGATGAAACGCTAGAAGATGAATTAACATCTGAATTTTCAGATGATGGTGTTGTTGTTCCTGGAGGAAATTCAGGAGGTACTGGGGCCCTTTTAGGAGCTTATAACGGACTTAGAACAGGGACTGCAAATCACGGATCTTACTTTTCAACACAAGAAGTTTCTTCAGATGAATTGACCATTGGTGCCAAAGGTGGCGACTGGTTTGATGGTGGTATTTGGGTGCGTATGCACCAACATACTTTTGGATCGGCGCATGTGGCTTTAAATGATACTTGGAACAATGCTTATGCAGGTATTGGTCAAGTAAATTTAGCACTTGCAGGAACCTTATCAGCCGATGAAATCGCTCAGGCAAAAACCATTAGAGCCTTTCATTACATGAGATTATTGGATCTTTTTGGTAGAGTTAAAATTATTACCACCGCAGGTGGAGATGCGCCTCAATCCACAAGATTAGAGGTGTTTAATTTTGTTGAATCGGAATTGTTAGATGCTTTAGGTATTCCTGCTGTTACTAGCACTATGGATTTATCAGGAAGTGTTTTAGGAACTGGTTCGCAACCTTATGTTGTCAATCAATTTGCGGTTTTAGGCTTATTGACAAAATTATATTTAAATGCTGAAGTATATTCTGGTACAGCACGTTATCAAGAAGCAGATTGGGCCGCTACTTATGTTATAGATAATGGTCCCTACCAACTTTGTAGCGATGGCTGTTCTCAACCAAATCTTGCCAAAAGACCGGCTGTTGCTTCAGATCCAGCTAATTTAGAAGGCTATGCAGCGGTTTTTGCGCCAAATAACGAAAACAACCCAGAAATGATTTGGTCTATAAATTATGATGAAACTAGTGCTACCGGAATGAATTTTGGTCAAATGGGACTTCATTATAGCAGTCAGTTAACATATGCTTTAGATGCTCAACCTTGGAATGGGTATCAAGTTCTTGAAGAATTTTATAATAGCTACGAAGCAAACGATGCCAGAAAAGAAGCTAATTTCCTTGTAGGACCACAAACCGACTTTGGTGGCAGTGCCTTACTTGATTTTGCTGCTGATGATCCAGACCTTGTGGTAGATTATACTCCAGCCATTAATGAATTGCAACCCAATTCACTAAGACAAAGTGGGACACGTATGAAAAAATTCAGTTTCCAATTGTTTGGAAGACCAGAGATGAACAACGATTATCCTGTAGTTAGATTGGGAGATTTAATGTTAATGCGTGGAGAAGCTAGAGCTAGAGCTGCAGCCGACTGGAGTTTAGCATTGCCAGATGTGAATGCCATAAGAGATAGAGCAAAAGTATCACCTCTTGCTTCAGTTAATGCTGATAGTTTCTTTGATGAAAGAGGTCGAGAAATGTTTCAAGAGGCTAGCCGTAGAACAGACCTTATCCGTTTTGGTAAATGGTCAGATCCTTGGTGGGAAAAAACAAACAGTGAAGCATTCAGAACGGTATTCCCAATTCCGCAACCTCAAATTGATGCTTCTAGTGGAAGTTTAACTCAAAATCTTGGATATTAATTGGAATTGAGTTCTTAAATAATAAAAAGGGTTGTTCTTAAAGAACAACCTTTTTTATATCTAATCAAGATTACATAGTACTATCAAAAACACCTACAACTGCTAAAATCCGGATATTTAAAATTCCTAAAAAATAGATTGTTTTTATTTCCGTAAATTGCGATCGACTTAAATTTTTGTCAAAATAATTTAGTTTTTATTAATCAGTAAATAATAATTTGCTGGAGTGAAAAAATATCATTTATTCTCAATATTACTTTTTGTTCAATTCACTGTAAATAGTCAACATTTGATTATTAACGATACCATTTACAAAGAAGGTATTTATAAAAATTTTGAAGAATTTAAATACAATAAACCTTCAATTAAATTCAATTACAATGTTCTTAAAGAGAATAGTGGCTATGGTATCTCAAACAATGAAAACCAAGTTTCTTTCTATAAGATTTTGATAAATAAAAAAGAAGGAAAATCTATAGGGGCTGTTTTTGGCTTTTGTGATGGTAAAAATGTATATATCAATGAAGGTTTACCAAAATTATCTCCAGAAACTGAGTTTTACAAAATTGAATATTTTGGTAAATTTTCTTTTTATCAATATGTTAAAAAACAGAAAACAAAAAAACTAATTTCAAGAGCAGAAAGAAATATAGACAATACAAGAAACATTCGTATTTCAAACAATGTAAGGCGTATGTTGGAAGCAAGTACGACCGTTGATGAAGTGAGTTTTGTTGAAAAAATCATAAACATTCATACGGGCAAGACCATTATTTTAAATACAAAAACGTTGCAAAAATTAATCTCCGATAACAAAAAGCTTCTAGACGAATTTAATAAAGAACCCCAACAGAACAAAAAACTAAAGCAATTTTTAATAAAGTATTTAGAAGATACTGAACAGATAACAAACTAAAATCTAAAACCATAAATTATAGCAATACTTACCGAGTAACCAAAGTTTTTATATTTTTATACAAACTGTTTAAATACTTAGTTTCAAACTAAACATTCATGAAGAATATTTATTTATCATTAATTCTGCTACTGTTATTTTCTTGTAAAGACAAGCCCAAGAACGGTTCTTCTTTATTTGTACTTAAAGATTCTTCAATTGGCATTTCGTTTGTAAACAACTTAACATATACCGAAGATTTTAACCCATACATATACCGTAATTTTTATAATGGAGGAGGTGTGGCTATAGGCGATATTAATAATGACGGCTTAGAAGATATTTATTTTACAGGCAACATGGTAAATAATAAGTTGTATTTAAATAAAGGAAATTGGCAATTTGAAGACATCACTCTTAAAGCAGGTGTTTCTTGTCCAGAAGTGTGGTCAACTGGAGCAACATTTGCAGATATTAATGGCGATGGCTGGTTAGACCTTTACGTTTGTAAATCAGGAAAACCAACAGGACCAAACAGGCATAACGAACTTTTTATAAATAATGGAGATCTTACTTTTACAGAGTCTTCAAAAGAATATGGTTTAGATATTAAGGGATTATCTGTACATGCTGCTTTTTTTGATTATGATAAAGATGGCGATTTGGATGCTTATATTTTAAATAATTCCATTAAATCAATTGGTGCTTACGACCTTATAAAAGACCAAAGATCCATTCCAGACGAAACAGGAAGTGGCAATAAATTTTTGCGAAATGATTTTGGGAAGTTTATCGATATTACCAGTGAGGCCGGTATTTATGGAAGTAAAATTGGATTTGGCCTTGGTATAACCTTAGGGGATTTTAATAACGATGATTGGACAGACATTTACATATCCAATGATTTTTTTGAGAAAGACTATCTCTATATAAACAATACCAAAGGGGGATTTACAGAACAGATTGAAGATTATTTTCAATCCATCTCCATGGGATCTATGGGGGCCGATTGGGCCGATTTAGACAATGATCTTTATGCCGACTTAATGGTTACCGAAATGTTACCGGCAACACTAGAGAGACAGAAAACAAAAACCATATTTGAATCTTGGGATAAACAGCAACTTGCAAAACGACAAGGATATTTTAATCAATTTGGAAGAAATACACTTCAAAAAAACCTAGGGAATAACCAATTTATGGAATTGGGCAGAAAGGCAAATGTTGCTGCAACCGAATGGAGTTGGAGTGCCTTAATGTTTGATATGGATAATGATGGGTTAAAAGATATTTTTGTAAGCAACGGAATATTTAAAGATTTACTGGACAGAGACTATCTTACTTATGAAGCCAATAACGAAACCGTTAAAAACAGGATCAATAGCAACGAAAAGGAAGTGATTAAAAAATTAATAGACGCTATGCCTTCCAAAGCAATTCCAAATGCAGTATTTCATAATTTAGGCGATTTTGAATTTGAAAATAAAAGTCAAGATTGGGGATTAAACCTTCCCAGTTTTAGCAATGGAAGTGCTTATGGAGATCTTGATAATGATGGCGACCTAGACCTGGTTGTAAACAATGTAAATATGCCTTCTTTTGTTTATGAAAACACCACAGATACCCTAACTCACAGGAGTATTACATTAAAATTATCACAAAACGATAAAAATACAAATGCCCTAGGAGCCAAAGCCATTATTAAGTCCCATGATGGCAAGATGATGTATGCCGATAATTTTGTCTCACGTGGCTATCAAAGTAGCGTTTCAGCTAAAATTCATTTTGGTGTTGGAAATTCAAAAATAATAGATTCACTTTGGTTAAAATGGATGGATGGTTCAACAACCATATTATCTAATTTATCAACCAATAAAGTACACACCATTAACCAATCTATTGCAAGCACTAATAGTACGCCCTTAAAAAACAGTTCAAAACAATCCATTGTAGACGATGCAAATCTATTATTCAATTTTACGCATAAAGAAAACAATTTTATCGATTTTAATAATGAAAGATTGTTACCCCAAATGTATAGCAATGAAGGGCCTGCATTTGCAAGTGCAGATATTAATGCTGATGGCAAAGATGATTTTTTCGTTGGAGGCGCAAAAAATCAAACAGGTAGATTATTTGTATCTTCTCCTAAAGGATACCAAGAAATAAGTAGCCCATTTTTGGATGAAACAAATTCAGAAGATGTTGATGCTATTTTCTTTGATGGTGATAATGATGGTGATTTGGATTTATATGTATGCCATGGCGGAAAAGCTTTTTCAACATATTCTACAGCGCTTAACGACACCTATTACATAAATAATAACCATAATTTTTCTAAGGCAAGTAAGGCTCTAGATTTTCCTTTTCCCATAAGCTCTTCAGTGGTTAAAGCAGCCGATTACGATAATGA
Source organism: Flavobacteriaceae bacterium CG_4_10_14_3_um_filter_33_47 (assembly GCA_002784145.1). GTDB lineage: Bacteria > Bacteroidota > Bacteroidia > Flavobacteriales > Flavobacteriaceae > Yeosuana. Next base: position 21,779 of record PFKE01000155.1, read on the forward strand.
TGGAGATTTAGATTTGTTTGTGGGAGAGCGCTACAAAACAAATATATACGGACTGCCAGGATCTGGATATATATTGGAAAATGATGGTCTAGGAAATTTTAAAACCGTTAAAAGCCCAACACTCGAAAATATAGGGATGATAACTGACGCTAGTTGGGCCGATATAAATAATGATGGATGGCAGGATTTGATTGTTTTAGGAGAATGGATGCCAATTAAAATATACATAAATATTAATTCTAAACTAGTAGATAAAAGTAATTCATACAACTTAGCAAACACCTCTGGGCTTTGGACCTCGCTAGAACTAGCCGATGTTGATGGAGACGGAGATCAAGATATTGTTGCGGGCAATATGGGGCTTAATACCTTTTTTAATGAAAACATGAGAATGTACATTTCAGATTTTGACGGTAACGGGTTTAAAGAACAAATTATTTGTAAGAAAACAGAAAATAATTATTATCCAATTGTTGACAAAGACGAACTAGTTTCGCAAATACCATCTCTAAAAAAAAAATTATTATACTACAAAGATTATGCGAAATTAGATATGAAAACCATCTTCTCTGAAAAAGCACTAAATAATGCTTATTTTATTGATTTAAAAATGCTAGAGAGCTCAATATTCTTTAATGAAAATAGTACATTTACTCAGGAGAAGTTGCCTGCTGAAATACAGTTTGCCCCAGTATATTCTATTAGCTCAACAGATTTAAATGATGATGGTTATTTAGATTTGTTTTTTGGAGGAAATCAATATTTGGTCAAGCCCCAATTTGGAAGTTATGATGCTTCAACAGGTTGGGCCATATGGGGACCTTATTCGTCCAAAAAAGAGAATTCTAAAGTCTATCCTTTAGAAATTAAAGGCCAAATTAGAAATCTTAAATGGGTAAATTTCGACAATAATAAAATATTAATAGCTTCCATGAATAACGAAAAAATGATATTTAAAGTTTATAAAAAATGAATCTAAGAATTTATATTTTACCGCTGTTTATTTTACTGTTTAACTGTTCTGAATCTAAATATTCTAAGCTGGTAAAAGCCGAAATGGCTAAGAAAACAGTAAATGATTCGCTTTTTTTTGGAATGAAATTTGGCGAGACTAAACAAGATTTTTTTGATCAATGTTGGAAACTAAATAAGCAAAAAATTATCTCGCATGGATCTAGTAACAACTTTGTTAAATATATCCTTCCATTAAAAAATCAAGAAGAAAAAGTTAATACCATAACCATGCTCTTTTATGGAATTTTTAATGATGAAAAGATTATGACCGGAATGGATATGAAATTTTATTACGAATCTTGGTCCCTTTGGAATAAATCGTATCATTCTGATAAATTATTGCCCGTGGTAAAAGATAGTTTAAAATCTTGGTTTCCTGGAAATGATTTTATAAACGTACCCGTTAAGGAAACCAATGAAATACTTTATGTGAAAATTGATGGTAACCGCCGAATAGTTATCGAACCTTTAAAAAGCGATAAAGAGGTTGATGTTCGTATTGATGATCTAAGGCATATCTTAAATGAAAAATTATGAAAAATAAAGAGAAGACATATTTAAAAATCATCACCATTTTGCTTCTAATCTTTACAATGTCTTGTGAAAAAAATGAAGTAAAAAATTCAGAAAAAATTTTTGAATTGATAGATGAGTCACAAACGGGCATTAATTTTTCTAACAATCTTACCTTTTCCAATGATTTTAATGTGTATAAATATCGAAATTTTTATAACGGTGGCGGTGTAGCTATTGGCGATATTAATAATGATGGTTTACCCGATATTTATTTCACTTCAAACCAAGAACAAAACAAATTGTATCTTAATCTTGGCAATTTCAAATTTCAAGATATTACCAATAAAGCTCAAGTAGGAGGCACTAAACCATGGTCCACAGGTGTTTCCATGGTAGATATTAATGCAGACGGATATTTAGATATTTACGTGTGTAATTCTGGAGATATAAATGGGGAAAACAAGAATAACGAGCTCTTTATTAACAATGGTGATCAAACTTTTACAGAACAAGCAGCCCAGTATAACCTTGATGATAAAGGCTTTTCTACACATGCCTCTTTTTTTGATTATGACAAAGATGGCGACCTCGATGTTTACATTTTAAACAATTCTTATCAGGCCATTGGTAGTTTTGACCTAAGACGAAATGAGCGCCCTAAAAGAGATCTGTTAGGAGGCGATAAACTCATGGAGAATAGAGATGGTAAGTTTGTTGATGTTAGCGAAAAAGCTGGTATTTATGGAAGTGTTATCGGGTTTGGATTGGGTGTTACCGTTGGCGATGTAAATAATGACGGTTGGGAAGACATCTACGTATCCAACGATTTTTTTGAACGAGATTATCTCTATATAAATAATAAAAATGGCACTTTTTCAGAAAGCCTTGAAAATCAAATAACCGCTATAAGTGCGGCATCCATGGGTTCAGATATGGCCGATATCAATAATGATGGTTACAATGATATTTTTGCTACAGATATGCTCCCTTCAGAATATGAAAGGCTTAAAACAGTGACCACCTTCGAAGACTGGAACAAATATCAATTAAATATCAATAATGGATATTACCATCAATTTACCAGAAATACATTCCAATTAAATAACCAAAACAATTCCTTTAGCGAAATTGGTAGATTAAGTGGTGTTGAAGCCTCAGATTGGAGTTGGGGAGCCCTTATTTTTGATATGGATAATGATGGGCTTAAAGATCTCTTTATTGCAAATGGAATTTATAAAGATCTTACCAATCAAGATTATCTTCAATATATTTCTAATGAAGAAGTTATGAAATCTATCGTTGAAAATAATGAAGTAGATTATAAAAGATTGATAGAAATAATCCCTTCTAACAAGGTTAAAAATCATGCCTATAAAAATTCAGGAAATCTTAAATTTGACAAATATGAAGACTCTGGTTTATGGACAGAAAGTTTTTCCAATGGGGCGGCCTATGGCGATTTAGATAATGACGGCGATCTCGATCTTGTTGTTAACAATTTAAATATGAAAGCTTTTGTTTATAAAAATACCATTGCAGACAAGGAAGAAGCCAACTACATTAAACTTGTTTTAAAAGGAGAAAATAAAAATACCAACGCTGTTGGTGCTAAAGTTAAAATTTTAGACTATAATTTTTCAATTGAAAACCAACCTATTAGAGGCTTTCAATCAAGCATGGATCCCAGAATTAATTTTGGCTTACCAAGCAATGCACCCTTAACCATCCATATAACTTGGCCTACTGGTAAACAAACAACCTTAAAAGACGTAAAAGTTAATCAGACTTTAATTTTATCTGAAAACGATGGGCAAATTGTTTCCAATGCAGACCTTATTAATGACGATACTATTTTTCAAAGGCTAAAGTTAAAAACCGATTTTATCCATATAGAAAATAAGTTTGTCGATTTTAATCGAGATCGTTTATTAAATCATATGTACAGTACCGAAGGGCCAAAAATGTCCATGACCGATTTGAATGGTGATGGATATAACGATATTTTCATTGGAGGATCGAAGGGAAACAGCGGAACCTTATTATTTGGAACTGCTAATGGTCTCGAGAATGTCCAAAGCGAAACTTTTACCAATAACAAAAATTCAGAAGATAGTTCTAGTTTGTTTTTTGATGCCGACAACGATGGCGATATGGATCTCTATGTATGTAGTGGTGGCGTAGAATTTTCGCAGTATTCAAATGAATTTCTGGATAGATTATATGTTAACGATGGTAAGGGTCATTTTCAATTATCAAATCAAAAGCTTCCATCAACAACCTCTTTTCATAGCACCTCCACGGTTATAGCTTCAGATATTGATAACGATGGCGATTTAGATCTTTTTGTTGGCGAAAGAAGTGTGCCACTAAAATATGGATTACCCTGTTCTGGATTTTTACTTGAAAATGATGGGAAAGGGAACTTTACAAACATTACAGACCTTAAAGCTAACGACCTTAAAAATATTGGAATGATTACCGATGCCGTTTTTCAAGATTTAGATACAGATGGCGATGATGATTTAATCGTTGTAGGAGAGTTTATGGGTGTAGAAATATTTGTAAATGAAAAGGGAACATTCACAAAAAGGAAAGATTATGCCGTTTCAAATTTAAAGGGATGGTGGAATACCATGCATCAAGCAGATTTAGATAATGATGGCGATCTTGATATTATCCTAGGTAATCATGGTCTTAATAGTAGATTTAAAGCAAGCAAAGAATATCCCATAACCTTGTATTCGAAAGATTTTGACAATAACGGTTTTATAGATCCTATATTAACATTTAGAGCTTCCGACGGTAAAGATTATCCTTATGCACTTATGCATAATTTAATCGACCAAATTAAATCATTAAGAAAAACATTTCTTGATTATGAATCTTTTAAGAAAGCCGATATTAAAACTATTTTTAATGCCCAACAATTATCTGATGTCAAGACATTAGAAGCAAACACATTATCCTCAATAATTCTAATAAATAAAGGGAATTTTGATTTTGAAATACAACAACTTCCAATAGAAGCTCAATTTTCCTGTATTTATGCCATTGAAACCGATGATTTTGATAAGGATGGTGATCAAGATATGGTTTTAGGAGGCAATTTGTTTAATGTTAAGCCCGAAGTTGGCAGGTATGATGCCTCCTACGGCGTTTATTTGGAGAATTTGGGAAATATGACGTTTAAAAGTCACAACCAAGGAAAAGGGTTTACCTTAAATGGAGAAATTCGGGATTTTATAATTAACAACAAAAAGCTTATCGTTGCCAGAAACAGCGATTCTTTGGCAATATTTAAATATTAAAAAATGAAACAAGCATTTGGTCTTTTTTTTACACTAACATTAATTGTTTCGGGATGTTCCAAAAAAAAAGAAATTCCGGTTGAAAAAGCAGCTATTTATTTTAATCCTGTTTCTGCAGATAGTAGCGGAATCGATTTTATAAATCAACTCTATCATCTTGACGACTTGAACATTATTGAATACCTCTACTATTACAATGGCGGTGGCGTAGCTATTGGCGATATCAATAATGATGGATTGGAAGATCTTTATTTTACAGCCAATCAAACGTCTGATAAATTATATCTCAATTTAGGAAATTTAAAATTCAAGGATATAACCAAGGAAGCGGGAATACTAACGGATTCTACATGGTCTACAGGTGTTACCATGGAAGATATAAATAACGATGGGTTATTGGATATTTATGTTTGTAAAGTAGGTAATTATAAAACCTTAAAAGCTCACAATTTACTCTACATTAATAAAGGAAACAATACGTTTGTTGAATCTTCATCAGAATATGGATTGGATTTTTCGGGCTTTTCTACACAAGCTTCTTTTTTCGATTATGATAATGATGGAGATATGGACGTGTATTTAATGAATCACGCTGTTCATACTCCAAGGGGTTATGGAAATATTAGCAGACGACAATTAAAAGACTCACTTTCAGGCGATAGATTATACGAAAATAAATGGGATGAAGGCCTAGTTAAATTTTCTGATGTCACTCAAGCCTCTGGAATTTATAGTAGCGTGTTGGGTTACGGTTTGGCATTAGCAACTTCTGATGTGAATAATGATGGATTTATGGATGTGTATGTGGGAAATGATTTTCATGAAAATGATTATTTATACCTTAACCAAGGAAATAAAACTTTTAAAGAGTCCAGCGCCGACTATTTAAATCATACATCTAGATTTACTATGGGAGTCGAAATTGCAGACATTAATAACGATAAAACCCTAGATATTTTTACACTCGACATGATGCCTTTTGATCATGAAATATTTTTAAAATCTGGAGGAGAAGATTCCGACAAGGTAAGTCAAATCAAGAAAAATTTTGGTTTTCAAACGCAATATTCTCGAAACACCTTGCAATTAAATTATAACAATCGCTCATTCTCCGATGTTGCTTTAATGACCAATACGTATGCAACCGATTGGAGTTGGTCGGTATTGATTAACGATTATGATAACGATGGGTTAAATGACGTGTATATTACCAATGGTATTTATAAACGCCCCAATGATCTTAACTATATTAATTATTTAAGCAATGTAGACTTTTCAAAATACGACAGAACAAAGCAAGATGAAATTGAACGAAAGTTAATAGAAAAAATGCCCACCATCAATATTTCAAATATTATTTTTAGAAACAAGGGCAATCTTGAATTTGAAAAGTTAACCCATCAAGCTGGTCTAGAGCCATCATATTCTAACGGGGCAGCTTACAGCGATTTGGATAATGACGGAGATGTTGACCTAGTTGTCAATAATATTAATCAAAAAGCATTATTATTAGAAAACAAAAGTCATTCAAATAAACGTCATAATTATATATCATTCACCTTAAAAGGTGATGAAAAATTTAAAAACCCCAATGGCGCTAAAGCCTATCTATATGCAGATGGTCATGAATATTTTAAAGAACTAACGGTTACCCGCGGCTTTCAGTCTTCATCTTCACATAAACTTCATTTTGGTTTAGGAAACTCAGAGAAAGTAGATTCCTTAAAAATCGTTTGGCTCGATGGATCAACCCAAACAGAGAATGGTTTAGAGGTAAACAAACACCAATCAATAGTAAAAAAACCTAAAGGAACTATATCGATAAGCCCAGTAGCAGTAAATAACAGCCTATTAGAGCGTTTCCCATTCTTTCATACAGAAAACAACTATCAAGATTACGATAGAGAAACATTAATTCCAGAAAAACTGTCAACCGAAGGACCAGCTTCAATCCAAGCAGATTTTAATGGCGATGAGTTGGAAGACATATTTATTGGAGGCGCCAAGTATCAATCGCCTTCACTATATTTTAAACAAAGTAATGGGACTTATAAAAAAGATGAAAAAAGCGACTTTATAAAAGATATTATTTATGAAGATGTTGATGTTGCTACTTTTGATTATGAAAATGATGGAGACCTCGATTTATATGTCATGAGTGGTGGAAATGATGCCGTAGAAAACGACCAAAAACTAGAAGATAGAATATATCTAAACAATGGGAAAGGCCATTTTAAAAGACTCATAAGCAATTTAATAAAAACAAATGGCGGAAGCGTGAGTAGCCAAGATTTTGACGGCGATGGATTTGATGATTTTTTTATAGGAAACAGATCTATTCCAGGAGGTTATGGATTATCACCCTATAGTTTTATTTTAAAAAACAATAAAAAAGGAGAATATAATATTGTATTAAAAAAAAGGTTAGGAATGATAACCGATAGTAAATGGGTAGATATAAATAACGACAAACTCCTAGATCTTGTGGTCGTAGGTGATTGGATGCCTATTACCATATTAATTAACAATGGAGATGCCACATTTACCGACCATACTTTAAATTATGGTTTAGAGAACACCTATGGTATGTGGAATGTCGTTAAAATATTAGATATTGATGGCAATGGGCAAAAAGATATTATTGCAGGGAATGCGGGTTTAAATTTAAAATGGAAAGCTTCAAAAGAACGCCCTGTAAAGTTATTTCTAGATGATTTTGATAAAAACGGGCAACTCGATCCCATAATATTTTATGATTTCTTTGGAAACTATGTCCCTTTTGCTTCAAAAGATAAATTGGCCGAACAATTACCATCCTTAAAAAAGAAGTTTTTAAACTATTCTAAATTTTCAAAAATTAATGGCATTGAAGATTTAACAGGAATGAAAGAAGAAAACGTTCTTGAAGTTAAAAAAATTACAGAGCTTCGTTCTATGATTTATCTTAATGTTGGAATAAATACCAAAGAAATACCGCTACCCCAAGAGGCCCAAACAAGTAGTGTAGAAGATATTTATGTAGAGCAAAAAAATAACAAAACAACGATTTACTATGTGGGTAATTTTTTAGATTACACTAATGAGTTGGGTCAAAGTAGCTCAAACTCTGGAGGGTTTTTAACCATAAACAAAAACCTAAAGTGGGAATCGATAAAAAAACTTCCACTACCAGAAAACCTTAATGCCAGAAAAATTATAAAAATAGATGAAAAGCGCTTTTTGGTTATTGCAAATAATGACCAATCCTTTAGTATTGAATCGATTAAAGAATAAAAATTAAATTTTTTTTAAAATGAAAAACAAAACAATCAATAAAATTTTTGGACTCCTAACGATTTTAAGTTTTATGTTAATGGGCTGTACCGAAAACACAGCCTATAAAGAACAACTAAAAGACCCAGAATTGTTTCATTCTGCCATGCAAAAATTAACAGATGTCATGGTTCATGATATTTTCTCTCCACCAGTAGCTTCAAGGGTATATATGTACCCCAGTGTAGCAGCCTATGCCATAATCCAAAAAGCATATCCAAATAAATATAATAGTTTAGAAGGTCAACTTAATGGTTTTACAGAAATTCCAGACGCAACCGATAAAAATGTTGATTATCATTTGGCTGCACTGCATACTTTTTGTGTTGTTGGAAAGGAATTAATTTTTTCAGAAGATAAAATGACCGAATTTCAAGAAGACATGTACAAAAGTTTACAAGAATCAGGTCTTCCTAAAAAAGTATTAAATGCTTCAAAAGCATATGGTGATGAAATCGCTAAACATGTATTAAAATGGATGGATGATGATTTGTATAAACAAACACGCACCTACCCAAAATACACCATAAAGGAAGAAGATAAATTCTGGAAACCTACACCTCCAGATTATATGGATGGTATTGAACCGCATTGGGATAAAATTAGAACATTGGTATTAAAATCTGCCAATCAGTTTCCTGCAAAACCTCCATTAGAATTTAATTTAACCGAAGGCAGTCCATTTCAAAAACAATTAATGGAAGTTTATGAAAAAGTGAATGGTGCCAATGCAGAAAATACTGCAATTGCAAGCTTTTGGGATTGTAATCCTTACGTCTCTCACCATCAAGGTCATGCCATGTTCGCTACCAAAAAAATTACACCTGCAGGTCACTGGATTGGTATTACAGCCATTGCAGCTAGGCAATCCAATAACACTTTTGATGAGACCATTAATGCTTACACAAATGTTTCTGTGGCTCTTTTTGATGCCTTTATAAGTTGTTGGAACCAAAAATGGATAAGCTTGGTAGTTAGGCCAGAAACTCTTATAAATCAATATATTGATGAACAATGGGTGCCTTTATTACAAACACCACCTTTTCCAGAATACACCAGCGGACATTCTGTAATATCTAGAGCTGCCGCTGTAACATTAACTCACTTATATGGAGATAATTTTAGTTATATAGACACTACTGAAAAAGAATACGGATTACCTGCAAGATCTTTCGATTCTTTTATTCAAGCCTCTGAAGAAGCTGCTATTTCAAGATTATACGGTGGAATTCATTATATGATGGCGATTGAGGAAGGTGTAAATCAAGGAGAAAAAGTAGGCAATTACATTGTGAAAAATCTTCATACTTCTAAAAATCAATAATAAATATAATTATTTAACAACAATAATAATTATAAATAGCCTAAAATGAATTTATGATTGGAGATGAGTTAATTTATTTTCCCGTGTATAAAAAAGTAACAGATACTTTAAGGGTAGAACTCTCTAGTCTTATAAAATCTGGCTCAAAATTTTGCATTGCTATCAGTGGCGAATCTGGTTGCGGTAAAAGCAGTTTAGCCTATGCCATTCATAAAGATATTGAGAAAGAAACAGAATTAAAAGGATGTCTGTTTCATGGGGACGATTATTTTAAATTACCACCAAAAGACAATCATAATGCCAGAGTTTTAAACATAAATCAAGTAGGCGTTAATGAGGTGGATTTGGCTGCGATAGATACCCATATTTTGCAGTTCAAACAGGGTGAAAATACCATTGTTAAACCATTGGTTAATTATACAGAAAATAATATTGGAACAGAAGTTTTAAAGGCATCAAAATATGATTTTTGTATTGTTGAAGGTGCTTATACAAGTCTGTTAAAAAGTCCTGATTATAAGATATTTATGACTTTAACGTATATTGATACCAAGAAAAACAGGTTAAAAAGAGCAAGAGATATCATGAATAATTTTAATGAACAAGTTTTGAATATCGAGCATTTAATCATTAAAGAACACATCCAATTAGCAAATATGATTATTGATAAAGAATTGAATATAAACCTCAAAAAAAAATAAGCTATGAAGTTTACCAAACCAACCTTGTCATTTTGGCAAATATTTAATATGAATGTTGGATTTCTAGGAATTCAATACAGCTTTGGACTCCAGCAAACGGCAATTAACCCTATTTTTTTATACTTAGGAGCGCCTGAAGATATGTTACCCATACTAAATATAGCGGGTCCAGTAACTGGATTAATTATTCAGCCTATTATTGGTGCCATGTCCGATAAAACCTGGTCGCCACGTTGGGGAAGACGTAAACCTTATTTTTTAATAGGCGCCATATTGGGTAGTTTGGCTTTATTTGCTTTTCCTCATAGTCCAGTACTTTGGTTTGCAGTTGGTTTACTTTGGATTCTGGATGTTGGAAACAACATGGCTATGGAACCTTACAGAGCCTTTGTTGGCGATAAATTGCCACAGAAACAACTTAGTTTAGGATATCAAATGCAAAGCTTGTTTGTTGGTGCTGGTATTTTATTGGCAAATGGTTCAATAGTCTTATTTCAATATTTGTTTGGTGGAGAATCTGTTGAAGAAGCTGGCACCATACCACAATGGTTGTACTATTCATTTTTTATTGGCGCATTCTTGTCTCTAACAACCATTTTGTGGTCTGTTTTAAAAACACCTGAAATACCACCTACAGATGAAGAATTAGCTGAAATCAATAAAATTAAAGGGTTGCCTCTCAGCAAACGTATCTCCAAACCGTTTTTAGAGATTGTTGAAGCTATCAAAGACATGCCAAAGTTTATGTGGAAAATTGGAGCAGTTTATCTATTTCAATGGTATGCTCTTTTTATATATTGGCAATTTACAACACCTTTATTCAAATTAACTTTAGGATTTTCAACTTCCGAGGCAGCATCACAAGCAGCAAAAATGAGTTTAACGTATAATATAGTCACTATGGTTGTTGCATTGGCTTTAGTACCATTAACATTGAGATTTGGAGGCAAAAAAGTATATGCATTAAGTTTAATAGGTGCAGCCATAGCATTATTTTCAATATCATATATAGCAGATCCAACCTTGGTTCTTTTTCCAATGGTGTTATTTGGGATTGGTTGGGCAGCCATGATGGGAATTCCATATACCATGGTTTCCAAAATTGTGCCACAAGAACGACGTGGAGTATACATGGGCATTTTAAATATGATGATAGTTATTCCAATGTTTATTCAGACCCTAACATTTGGACCTATTTATAAATATTTATTAGATGATAATGCCATCAATGCCATGTTATTTGCAGGAGTATTTTTTGTTATTGCAGCGTTTTTAGCGTTTCGATTGAAAGAAACTGTTTCAGAAACTGAAGACACAACCATGATGCCTTCTGGTGGTGGTCATTAATTTAAAACTTGTAGTATGAAAAATCTAGGAATTAAAATATCCATCTTTCTAAACTATTTTGTGTTTGCAATATTGCTCAATAGTGTAGGCATCGTTATAGCAAAATCAATTAATATCTATCACGTTAGTGAATCTCAAGCCTCACTTCTTGAAGCCTTTAAAGATTTACCAATAGCCATCGTTTCTTTTATTATAGCCTCTTTTTTGCCTAGATTTGGTTATAAAAAGGCCATGTTAGTAGGTTTGGCTATTGTATTTTTTGGTTGTTTGCTCATGATTTTCGGAAACTCATTTGCCTACACTAAAATTCTGTTTTTATCCATTGGAATTAGTTTTGCATTGATTAAACTTTCCGTTTACTCTCTTATAGGCATTGTAACCTCCACAAAAAAAGAACATTCTTCATTAATGAGTTCTATTGAAGGGTTTTTTATGGTAGGGATTGCATCCGCATATTTTTTATTTCCAGCATTTTATTCAGATACAGATGAAAACGCTTGGTTAAATGTATATTATTTAATTTCAGCACTTATTGTTGTTTCATTTGTGTTTTTATTGTTTTCTAAAGTAGAGTATGAAGTAGAAGCCATAGGTTCAAGCCTGAAGGAAGATTTATTAAGGTCTATAAAATTAATTGTTGTACCCTTAGTACTGGTCTTTTTAGCATCTGCATTCTTTTTTGTCATGATAGAACAAGGCATCATGACCTGGTTGCCAAGATTCAATGAAAAAATCTTTAAATTTAGCGCAACATTAAGTGTGCAAATGGCCAGTATTCTTGCCCTTTCACTTGCTTTAGGGAGGTTTTTGGCCGGATATTTATCCAAGTTTATGTCATGGGTTACCTTAGTAATCATTTGCATCATTATTTCAGGAATTATTTTATTAAGCGTTTTACCACAATTGAAGGTAGAAATAGATTCATTGGTAGAAATAAAAAGTTTAACTGAAGTTCCAATGTTAGGGTTTATATTGCCTTTAATAGGTCTTTTTATAGCACCTATATATCCGTTATTGAATTCAACCGTTCTTAGTTCATTGCCAAAAAATTTGCATTCTCCAATGTCTGGGCTCATCATCATTTTTTCAGCCTTAGGAGGCACTATTGGCTCTAGAATTGTTGGTGAATTGTTTGAAAGTATTGGCGGCGCAAAAGCCTTTTATTTTCTTTTAATACCCATGGCATTATTAATAGTGTTTGTGCTATTAATAGATAGAATATCAAAGAAAAACAGTTTAAAAACATCATGATTTTAAAGGTTCATATTGAAACATGTTTGTCCCAACTTCTTTTTCAGGAGGATACGGACCATGATAAGAAGATTACTATTGAGGATAGAGGGCCTAAAGCCTTTGATGTAGTGTCATTGTCTGGCGAATCTTATATAGTTAAAGGTACTTATCATCTTTCTAATTTATTACAAGAATTGGTAATAGCAAAAAATCAAGGTTTTGAAATAGCATCTATAGATTCTGATGTTATTGAAGAAAAACCAGTGGATAGAGTGTCTAAAATGATTAAAGATTATTATTGGGATGGATTGACCAGAATGATGGATGAATCAGGCATTCAAAGTTTAATTCACGACACTAAAAATGAATCTTTAGCTTCAGAAAAGCTTCGCATTTATGTGCCATTTAAAGATGAGTTAGCATTTAATTATTATCGGTCATTAGAACATAAATTACCCATTACAGCCATAAAACTTCCAGAGGCAATTTCACCAGAGTACGTTAAATCAATCAATAATAAACCTGGTATTTTAGCATTAAAACTTCAAACTTCAAATAGTGAAACCGTTGGTGTTCCCTTTGTAGTTCCTGGCGGGCGTTTTAATGAAATGTATGGTTGGGATAGTTATTTTGAATCGGTTGGATTGTTGATTGATGATAAAGTAGATTTGGCGAAAGGCATGGCAGATAATTTCCAATACGAAATTGAACACTATGGTAAAATATTAAACGCCAACAGATCGTATTATTTAACCAGAACACAACCTCCATTTTATACCAGTTTAATTCGTGAAGTTTTCGAAAAGACGAACGATAAAGCTTGGTTAAAAAGCCATCTTAAAACAGCCATTAAAGAATACGAAACGGTTTGGATGGTTAAAGGAAAACGTCTTTCAGAAAATGGTCTAAACAGATATTTGGCTGAAGGCATTGGGTTTCCTCCAGAATGTGAAATGGGTCATTTTGATGCTATTTTAAAACCATATGCTGATGAAGTCAATTTACCCATTCGTGAGTATGAAAAAGCTTATGCTGAAGGACAAATTGTAAATAAAGAATTAGATGCTTATTTTGTTCATGATAGAACGGTTAGAGAATCGGGTCATGATACTTCATACAGAATTGAAGGGCATTGTGCCGATTTAAATTTAGTTGAACTTAATGCCATGTTGTATAAATATGAAACTGATTTTGCGGAGTTAATAACTCAAGAATTTGATGGTATTTTTGAAAATTATACAACGCAATTCTGGAATGAGAAAGCAGAAATGCGTAAAAATTTAGTTAATAGATATCTTTGGAATGAAGAAAAAGGCTTGTATTTTGACTTTAATGTTAAAACAAATTCACAATCAGGTTTTGTATCTGCAACCACATTAACACCATTGTGGGCCAAACTTTGTAGTGAGAACCAAGCACAACAACTCATTGAAAAAGCAGTGCCTTTGCTAAAAGAAAAAGGAGGTATTGCAGGAAGTACCAAACGAAGTAGAGGAGATATTAGTGAAGATAGACCACAACGTCAGTGGGATTATCCAAATGGTTGGGCACCACATCAAATGATGATTTGGAAAGGGTTATTCAATTATGGTTATATCAATGAAGCTCAAGAACTCATTTATAGATGGTTGTTCATGATAACCAGAAATGCTGTTGATTATAACGGAACCATACCAGAAAAATATGATGTGGTTGAAGCTACGCACAAAGTGTTTGCAGAATACGGTAACGTAGGAACTGATTTTGAATATATTACTCAAGAAGGATTTGGTTGGATGAATGCATCGTATCAATATGGACTAACCTTACTTCATAATAGTTATAAAGAAAAACTCAATAATCTGGTGTCTACAGAAAAACTTTTTTAAAAGCAAAAACTAAACTAACTAACTAAAAAATAATGAATAATAAAATTATAATTTGGTCTATTACCGTAGCACTGGCAGGTTTTTTATTTGGATTTGATACGGTTGTTATTAGTGGGGCTGAACAAGCTCTACAAAAAATGTGGGGAAATTATGAGTTGTTTGGAAGTAATGATAATTTCCATGGCTATGTGGTTGTAGGTTCTGCGCTTTTTGGAACTATTTTTGGAGCACTTTTGGGTGGTTTTCCAACCAATATCATTGGTAGAAAAAACACCCTTATTTGGATTGGGGTTCTTTATACCATTTCTGCACTTGGTTCTGGCTTAGCGGATAATCCATGGGTTTTTGGTTTTTTTAGATTTATTGGTGGTTTAGGTGTTGGCGCTTCTACCATTGCCGCACCTGCTTATATCTCTGAAATAGCATCGGCAAAGAATAGAGGAAAATTAGTAGCCACCTATCAATTCAATATTGTTTTTGGTATTTTGGTGGCTTTTATATCTAACTATTTAATAAGTGTTTATGTTGAAACCAATAGTTGGAGATGGATGATTGGTATTGAAGCCCTTCCAGCATTTATATATACTTTAATGGTGTTTATGGTGCCAAAAAGTCCAAGATGGCTCATTATTAAAAACAGATTGGAAGAAGCTAAAGGCATTATAAAACGAATTAACCCAGATTCAAATCCAGATGAGGTCGTTTCTAAAATTATTGAGGCCGATAAGGGCAATCCAACAGAGTCTGTGTTTCAAAAAAAATACAAACGCATTATTTTATTGGCTTTTGCCATCGCATTATTTAATCAGTTTTCAGGAATCAATGCCTTTCTTTATTATTCGAAAAGAATTTTTGTGGAAGCCGGATTGGGTGATCAGGCTGCATTGTTAGGTAGTATTGGTATTGGAATAGCCAATTTAATTTTTACATTGATTGGGATGTATTTTATTGACCGTATTGGAAGAAAAAAACTGATGATTATTGGTTCTATAGGATATATAGTATCACTGTTTTTTGTGGCTTTTGCTTTTTTCTTTAGTTGGTCTGGAATTGTGGTACCAATTTCTTTATTCGTGTTTATAGGAGCTCATGCCATTGGTCAAGGTGCGGTTATTTGGGTATTTATTTCAGAAATATTCCCGAATCACGTCAGGTCTTATGGACAGTCTATAGGAACTTCAACACATTGGATACTAGCTTTTATTATTCCTGCATCAGTTCCGCTTTTAATTGCAAAAATTGGAGCGGGCGCTATGTTTTTAATTTTTGCTATTATGATGGTATTTCAATTGATTTGGGTTCTTTATGTCATGCCAGAAACTAAAGGTGTATCCCTTGAAGATTTGGAAAAAGAATTGATTGATGAGTCGTAAAAATTTTTGAGTTCATAAAAAAGAGCTTCTAGGAAACAAGAGGCTTTTTTATTTATAAGACCTCAAAATAAGGCTTCCTTTTTTTAATCCTTTACCAGAAACAGATAATTCAATATTACCAGTGGCTTCCGTAGATTGAATAAGGACTACCAGTTTCCCGCTAAACAATTTCATAGTTGGTAAATGGAATAATTTAAGTGATGTGGCGTCACCGTTACAAGCAGCCCTAAAGGTGCCTTCTCCGTCTACTTTGAATGTTAATTGATTGGTTGCAGTAGGACATGGAATGCCATTTTTATCTACAACCGAAACCGTTACATAACATAAATCTTCGCCATTAGCTTTGATGGTTTTTACATCAGAATCTAGAACTATTTGATAAGGTTTTCCGGCAGTTTTAATTTCTTTTTCAGAAGCAGGATTACCATCTTTATCAAAAGCAACGACCTTTAATGTGCCAGGTTCATAATTTACATTCATCCACATCAAGCGATATCTATTCTGTTTGGTACTATTATTTTTCTTTTGAATACCCAAACTTTTACCATTCAAAAATAATTCGGCACTATCAAAGCTTGAATAAACAAAAACTGGTGTTGTTTTGCCTTCACGACCTTCCCAATTCCAATGTGGTAATATATGCAAGGTTTCGTCTTTAGTATTCCATCGACTTCGATATAAATAATATCTATCTTTTGGTAAGCCTGCCAAGTCATTGATACCAAAATAGGAACTTCGAGATGGCCAAGCCTCGTCATAAGGGGTAGGTTCTCCTAAGTAGTCAAAACCTGTCCAGACAAATTCACCAATCACCCAAGGTTTATCGTCTTGTAATACAAAATCGTCATCTGGTAAGTTGGACCAGCTACAATATTCTAAATCGTAAGAAGAAGACTGAAAGTCATCATAAGTTTTCATGCTGGCTTTTTCAACAGGAAACTTATAAATACCACGTGAACTTACCGTTGAAGCTGTTTCTGACCCTAAAATAAACCCTTGGGGAAATTTTTCATAGGCTTCCTCATAAAGGTGCACGCGATAATTTAAGCCAGGAACATCCAGCAAAGCTCCAAACCCAGATTCCATAGTCGCTTTTACTTGATCCATGCCAACGGTAACAGGTCTTGTTGGGTCTTCACGATGGAAGATATCCTGCAACCATTTGGCACGTTTAACGCCTTGGTTACCCCATTGGTCTGGAACTTCGTTACCGGCACTCCACATCACAATGGATGGATGATTTCGGGTAGCTCTCACTAAATTAACAACATCTTTTTCAGCGTAAGTTTCAAAATAAAGGTGATAACCATTTTTTACTTTTGATTTTGCCCATTCGTCAAAACTTTCAGCTAAAAACATAAAACCCATTTCATCGCAAAGCTCTAATTGTTCCATAGATGGCATGTTGTGAGAACTTCTTATAGCATTGCAACCCATATCTTTTAAAATATGTAATTGACGTCTTAAAGCAGATTTGTTAACGGCGGCACCAATGGATCCTAAATCATGGTGTAAACAAACGCCTTTAAACTTGGTAATTACACCGTTTAAACTAAATCCGGTCTTCTGGTTGTAATCAATTTGTCTAATTCCAAAACGTGTTGTAATCTCATCTTTTAAGTGGTTTCCATCGTATAATCGAGAAAAAGCTGTATAAAGATAGGGCGATTCGGGACTCCAAAGTTTTGGAAGGTTAACCGCTATATTTTGATCAAATTCGTTATCGAAAAGTTCAGCTGTTTCATTAGAATTTACCTCGTAGCCATCAGCATCAAAAATTGTAGTTATGATTCTTAAAGCTTTTCCAAAGACTTTGGTTTTAATATTAACTTTAGCTATTTCCTGAGTAATTAAGGGTGTTGTAATAAACGTTCCCCATTGGTCGATGCTTTCCTTGTTTTTTATAATAATGCTAACGTTTCTATATAAACCTGCACCTGAATACCATCTTGATGATTCTTCTAGATTGGTCAACTTTACAGCCAATATATTCTCTTGGGTTGTTGATATGTAATCAGTAATATCAAAATAAAAATAAGCATAACCATATTTCCACTCGCCAACTTTTTTGCCATTAATAAATATTTCTGGCTGGCTCATAGCACCTTCAAATAGAATAATGGCTTTTTTATTGGTATTAAAATTTGGTAATGAAAACCTATGTCTATACCAGGCTTGTCCAATATATGGTAAAGCGCCAGTTCTTCCTGTTTTTTCCGTGGCAACATCTTCACCGTTTTGTGTAATAGCCACGACTTGTTTATCGATGTCTTTATCAAATGGCCCATAAATGGCCCAATCATGAGGAACAGAAACATTTGCCCAATGAGAATCATCAAAGTTGATTTTTATGGCTTCAGGGTGATTTCCCTTATTAAATTTCCATCCCTTTTTAAGCGTAATAACCTCTCTAGTTTGGGCTTTTAAAGTTTTTAAAGAAATTATGATGCAGAAAAGAAATAATATAAACTTAAAATATCTCATGGGTTGTTATTGTAACGATCCGTTATAAAATGTCATGCCTAACGTAGCTTTATTGTCGTGGTCAAAAAGGGTGGCATTATCCCAATGAGATCCTTCGCCCCAAAGGGTACTGCATCCTGTTGAAACCCAAGCAGGTTCCCAATAAATTAAACCTTCGCCACCAACATTCTTAATAATGCTTTTTAATTGATTTAGATAATCTAACTGACCTTGCTGCGTTGCAGGATAACCAGCTATTAATGCATTACTATCTAATATATTATTAGCACTATCTGCATTATTTAATGTAAACGGATAGGCCGTTTCAACAATCATTAATTTTTTTTTATAGGTATTGATTAGCGTTGTTAGTGGAGTTGATACATTATTTAATGTATAATTGGACCAAATAGGATAGTAAGACAAGCCCATCCAGTCAAAATCTGTAACACCATTTGCTGTGGCTTGTTGAAACCACCATAAGCCATTTTCAGGTTGAGCAATGTGAAGCATAACCTCAATTTTTTTATTTTTGGCCACAGAAATATCTCTAACCGCTTGAATACCTTTGTTGATTAATGCTGAGTTTCTTGTCCAATTTATAGGCCATTGTAAGGCTCCGTTTTGTAATATCATTGGGTTTATCTCGTTGCCAACTTGAACGATGTCAGGCAGTAAATTTGCATTTGATAATTCATTGAGAGTATTATAAGTATAATTATATAATAAGGTTCCTAAAGCTGCTGTATCGTTAATAGAGCTTAACCAAGCGGCAGGAATTTGTTGATTACTTGGGTCTGCCCAAGTATCTGAATAATGAAAATCCAATAAGACTTTCATGTTACTATTTTTGGCACGTTGTATGGTTTTTTTAACATCGTTGTAATTAGAATAATTTGTCCAGGTTGGATGGTGCCATAACCGAACTCTGATTAAATTACAACCAGCTTCCTTAAAAATTGTATAAGCATTTTTAACATTATTGGATGCATCTTTATAAACGGCTCCACAATCTTCCATTTCATTGACATACGATAAATCGGCACCATAATAAAAGGGAGTAACATTTACAATGGGTGGGTCAATTTTAGCGTCGGTAGTTTCTGATGAACAGGATAGTATGAAAAATGGCAGGAAAAAAAAGGGAAGAATTTTCATTTTATTTGAAAGTAGAATTTGATGGATTAAAATACGCAATTTAATGTGAATTTTATGTAATTATTTACGTAATTTAAGTAAAATTTAAAGGCATAAAATGAAGCAATCATCAAAAATAATTTTCGCTTTTCTAGTATTTTTTTTAGTCATAAATCCTTTATTTTCTCAGAAAAACGCCAAAGGGAATGTCATAGTTGACAGTAAGGGCGTTATGAGGTGGGAAAAAACAAATCAAGAAGTAAAAGGTTTTGGAGTGAATTATACAGTGCCTTTTGCCCATGCATACCGGTCTGCAAAACGTTTGGGAATTGACCCAAAAGAAGCCATAGATAACGACGTTTATCATTTTTCAAGATTAGGTTTTGATTTATACAGAGTTCATGTTTGGGATACTGAAATCAGCGATACTTTGGGAAATCTAATCGATAATGAACACTTAAATACCTTAGATTATTTGGTTTGGAAACTTAAACAAGCCCATATTAACGCTGTAATTACACCTATTGCGTTTTGGGGCAATGGTTGGCCAGAGCCAGATACCAAATCTCCAGGGTTTTCTACTAAATATGGGAAATCAGACTGTTTAACAAACCCAGATGCTATTAAAGCTCAAAAAAATTATTTAGAGCAATTTTTAAATCATGTGAATCCTTATAAAGGAATAGCTTATAAAGAAGACCCAAATATCATAGCTTTTGAAATTAGTAATGAACCACATCATAAAGGCGAAGGAGAAAAAGTAACAGATTTTATTAAAGGAATGGTTAAAGCCATGAAGAAAACTGGAACCCAAAAACCCATTTTTTATAACATGAGTCATGCGGTTCAGTTTATGGAAGATTACTTTAAAGGACATGTGCAAGGCGGTACGTTTCAATGGTATCCTACAGGACTTGGTTACGGTAAAGAGCTATCTGGGAATTTGTTGCCAAATGTGAATGATTACAACATGCCTTTTGATAGTATTTTTAAAACATATCTTGGAGCAAAACTGGTTTATGAGTTTGATGCTGCCGATGTTGGGCGTTCTTATATTTACCCGGCCATGTCAAGAAGTTTTAGAGAAGCAGGCATTCAAATAGCGACTCATTTTGCTTACGATCCAACGTTTTTGGCACCTTATAATACCGAGTACAATACCCATTATATGAATTTAAATTATGCGCCCCAAAAAGCTTTAGCCTTAAAGATTTGTTCAGAAGTTTTTCATAACATCCCCATGTATTCTGACTTTGGTTTATATCCAAACAACACAAGGTTTAGTGATTTCAAAGTGGACTATAAAAATGATTTAGCTGAATATAATTCAGAAACAAAATTCTTTTATACAAATACCACAAATTCTTCAGTGAAAAACGAATCAAAGCTTAAAGAAATTGCTGGTTTTGGAAATTCATCAGTTATATCTTATGATGGTTTAGGAGCTTACTTTTTAGATAAAATTTCTAAAGGGGTATGGCGACTGGAAGTTATGCCCGATGCTGTTTGGGTTGATAATTTATTTGGCAGAAACAGTCCAAATAAAACCGTTGCTGTTATTAAATGGAAAACCCATTCCATGCAACTTCATTTAGAAGATTTGGGCAGTAATTTTAATGTCGTAGCCATTAATAAAGAGAATGAATTTGTGTCTGAAGTAAAAGATAAATCATTCCAAATAAGACCGGGAACGTATATAATTAGTAAACAAGGAGCAGCAAAAAAATGGTCGAAAAATGATGATTTCAAAACCTATAAACTGAATGACTTTTATGCGCCAAAATCAAATGTAAACCAATTGTATTTTAAACATGCACCCATTGTTTCAATTACTGAAAATAGCGAACTTAAAATAGAAGTTCAATGTATGGCACCAGAAAACCCAGAAGAAATAAACCTAACTGGATTTAATAGTAACGGAAAATATTTTAATCAACAATTAAAATATTTAGGGAATTATAAATATGAAACTATAATTCCTTCAAATTATATAAAAAAAGGATTTGTAAATTACAATATCATAGTCAAACAGAAAGATGGCATAAAGATAACCCATCCTTCTGGAAAAACCGGCAATTTATATGCCTGGGATTTTTACGACAGAACATCTTACAAAATAACGGTTGTTCCTAAAGAGTATCCTATGTATTTATTTAATGCCATTGAAGATACAGATGATTTAGTAAAAACTTGGATGCGTTCTTTTAAATTGGTTCCAACCAAAAATTTTGGAGAAGCAGCCTATCAAATGAATGTGGAAAAGTTATTTGTTCAAGACGAAGAAAACTCAAAGGCCAAACCTATTTATGATTATTCATTCAAGCATTTTATTTTAGACCAAATTAAAGATAGAAAGACAGATTTGTTATCAAAAGAGGCATTAATATTTAAAGGATATGCTTTAAATAATAAACCATGTAAACTCCAAATAGCTTTTGTATTAGATGATGGTTCAGCTTATGGGAAAGTCATAGACATTGAAACAATTTCAAAAGATTACACCATAAAATTAGATGAATTAAAACCGGTCAGAACAGTTATTTTGCCAAGACCATATCCAAGTTTTCTGCCTTACTATTTAGAACATAATATAGTATCTGATTTTGATATTAGTAGAATAGAAAGTTTGCAGTTTTCTATTGGACCGGAAATCCATAAAAATGAGATTAATGATCCTCATGGAATTGCTATGATTAGCGTCTATTTAAAATAAGAAAAGTTTCTTAAAATTCTTAAGAAACTTTTCTTTATAAAAAAACACTTATAACTTTACAAGTTTAGAGGTTAATGATTGTTCTGAATCATTTTTAATTTTTATTAAATAAAGCCCTTGTTTTAGGCTTGAAATATCAAATAAAAATCCTTTCCTTAAATTTCCGTTAAAGGATTTTACAAGTTTTCCTGTAATATCAAATATTTTTAAGTCATTAATAGAGTGGTTTATTTGAAAGCTTGTAAACGTTGGGTTTGGGTAAGCAGAAATCATCCTTCCATTTCTAAATTCATTATTGTCAAGGGTTATGGCGTAGGTATATTCAGTGGTTGGTTTCCAAAAAATATTTTCATTTGCAACACCATTCCAATCGTCAGCAAAATAGACAGAATATCCTGTAATATCTTGATTGTTTAAAGTGATATTGAAAATTTCAGCACCATCATTAATGGAAACCGTCATAGTTGTTGCAGTATTTAAGGTGAACTTAAACTTAAAATCAGCAAAACTTGTTGAACCACCAATACTAGATGCATTTATAGTTCCACCATTTGAAACCACTTCCCATGGATCATTAGCACCGCTATTTCCATTTAAATTTACTTGTACGGCATAATTGTTTCTTCTATCGGCCCAAGACATTGTAGAAGTTGGACTTGAAAGTAAAGCCAATCCAATAACACCAAACGATGCCTGTGTGGCAGAAACTGTAATAGTGAAACTATCACCTACCGCCATGGTAGATGGTGTCCCCGACGTAGTACCATCTTCTGTAAAGTTTCTCCAAGCAACAGATTGTTTCGCTCCACCACCATTAGCCCACATACCAAATTGATCAGTTCCTTGATCAAAATTACCGCCGTTATCAGAGAAAAATGCACTATAATTAGCAACTCTCTGAGGATAGAAAATTGTTGTTTGTGCATTTAAAACAAATGCAGTAATTAAAAATAAAAGCGTGTAAAATTTCTTCATAGTTTTAAAGTTTAGTTAATTAATAATCGCTTTGAAACAGAAGTGGATTCAGTTTTAAAATTTACAATGTATAGACCTTGGGTAATATTAGAGATGTTAAATTCGTGATTTTTTTGGAAACCACCTTTAAAAGTTGAAATTAATTTTCCTGTAGTATCAAAAATAGATACAGTCTCTACAGATTTATTAATGCTAAATGAGCTTTTTGCTGGGTTTGGGTATAACATTAAATCATCTGCGAAAAAGATATCATTATTACTTAATGTAGAGGCAGCATTTCCATAAATCTTAAAGGCGCCAGAAGCTAAATTAATTGGGCTTGTGGTACTAGTTACATTAATGGATGTGCTTCCAGTTTCGTCCATTAAATCGTACCAAGTTCCAGTAAAAGGAAAATCGGGTGTGATGTTTTGAGATATTGTATTAAAGTTGGCCAAAATCACCACATTCTTTAGTTGAGATGATGGTAGTGCATCATCCCAAATAAATATTTTAGGCGTACGAGTATTGGTAGTCATTGAATAATTGCCTTCAAAAACAGCTTCATTGATTTTTAAATGGATCATTCGCGACCAATCGCTGTAAATCTGACTTCTATTGGGATCTCCCAACCAATTCTCTGCCCATTGTGGTTGCGGTTTGGTATCTAATTTACAGTCGCCATCATTATTGCCGTCAAAATCACTATTTACCACGCCATTGGAACAGGTCCAAATAGAATCGTCCATTCCCAAATCGGCAAAATGCCAAACCATTTTAGGTCCTGGAACAGTTAAAAAAACGGCACCCAAAGCTGACATTCTGGTCAAATCGGTATTTAAGTTGCCAGAAACACCACTAACACCAAATTGAAACATCTCGTACATAATGCGATCTTTGTCATGACTTTCGGGATAGCCTATAGTTCTTTTTCCTGTAAAACCATGAGCTGTATGTCCAATTCTTGAAATATCGATAGAACTGGATTGCCCTTGCGCTAAATTTTTGTAACTGTTCCACATTTCGCTCCACATCATGATCCCTTTGCCTTCACCAAGTCTATAATTGGCCCATTCCTGTTCTTCGGCATCGCCACCCAAATGTTCAAAAATCACATAATGCTCAGGATCCAATGACCATGAATGATCGGCATATTCCTTTAAAACGGCCACACG
>PFKE01000137.1 GCA_002784145.1 Flavobacteriaceae bacterium CG_4_10_14_3_um_filter_33_47
GCCAATAAAAAATGTTTTGACCTGAACGATGTAAAAATAAGCGTGGTAGCTAAAACAATAGAAATAAGAATGCTTATTTTAATGCCATGAAACATGCTTTCAGGAGAAATTTTTCCGCTTTGTATGGCACGTTCTGGTCCTATTCTATCATCATTATCTGTTCCTTTTATACCATCGCCGTAATCATTGGCAAGGTTTGATAAAATTTGAAAACTTAAGGTTGTTAAAATAGCAAGGATGCATATTTTCCAATTAAAAAACCCATTATACTCAGCCAAACAAGATGCTAAAATAATACCCGACAAAGATAATGGCAAGGTTCTTAGTCGTATTGCGGAAACCCAAAGAGAAATATTTTTCATTTTAAGGAATCCATTTTTTATCAAAATTAGGCTTGCGCTTTTCTAAAAAAGCATTTCTTCCTTCTTTGGCTTCATCGGTCATGTAGGCCAAACGTGTTGCTTCACCTGCAAATACTTGTTGTCCAACCATGCCATCATCTGTTAAATTCATAGCAAATTTCAACATTTTAATTGAGGTTGGAGATTTTGCCAAAATTTCTTGTGCCCATTCGTATGCTGTAGATTCTAATTGATCGTGTGGAATTACGGCATTAACCATTCCCATCTCAAAGGCTTCTTGTGCTGAATAATTTCTTCCTAAGAAAAAAATCTCTCTTGCTCTTTTTTGACCAACCATTTTTGCTAGATAAGCAGACCCGTAGCCACCATCAAAACTTGTAACATCGGCATCTGTTTGCTTAAAAATAGCGTGTTCTTTACTTGCCAAAGTTAAATCGCAAATTACATGAAGGCTATGGCCTCCGCCTACAGCCCAACCATGAACCACTGCAATAACTACTTTAGGCATAAAACGAATGAGTCTTTGTACTTCCAAAATGTTTAAACGATGATACCCATCTTCACCTACATACCCTTGATGACCTCTTGCTTTTTGGTCGCCTCCACTACAAAAGGAATAAACGCCATCTTTTGTAGATGGTCCTTCTGCGGACAATAAAACAACACCAATATTAACATCTTCATTAGCATCATAAAAGGCATCGTACAATTCACTGGTAGTTTTTGGTCTGAAAGCATTTCTTACGTTTGGTCTGTTAAATGCTATACGGGCAACTCCATGACATTTTTTATATGTAATATCTTGATAGTTTTTAACAGAAACCCAATCTACTTTATCCATTTTCAATGTTTTGTTCAAAAATATATTTTATTTTATAAACACTCTTTATTTTCAATTTAAAATATTAAAAAAAACTCATAAAAGACATCACATCCTAATGGCAAGAAATTCAATTTTACAGACACTAAGCATTAAAAATTACATTTTTTTTAAAAAAAATACTATTAAAAAGTTTATTTGATTACATTTTTTGCATAAAAAATAAAATTACAAGTGAAAAAACTAGAATAATGAAAAATTTACACACAATTAATTATTTTTTAACGACAAAAAATGTAATTAAACGGTATTTTAATTAACTTTGCGTAGCTATTTAACCCCATCTATATGATTTATACCATTACTTTTTCTGTTTTTTTTCTAATTGTCATTAATTTTTTGTTATTAAAATTTAGTTGTAACAAAACTAAGATTAATAAAAAAAAGAATGCCAGATCTATCGTTCTTGAAACTAAAGTTACCAGCATACCGGTTTCTCAAGAGCTTGCTCCAACAGGTAGTTAGTTTTACTAAAGTGCTTATTGCCAAACCATAAACCACGGTTGGCACTTAAAGGTGAAGGATGTCCACTTTTTAAAATGTGGTGTTTGTTTAGATCAATTAAATGAATCTTATGTTTAGCATAACTTCCCCAAAGCAAGAATACAACCTCTGTTTTAAGATTGCTTATTACTTTAATTACTTCATCTGTAAATAATTCCCAACCCTTACCTTGATGACTACCAGCTGAATGAGCTCTAACAGTAAGAGTCGCGTTTAACAATAAAACTCCTTGATCTGCCCAACGTAGTAAATTACCACTTTTAGGATACTTAATCCCTAAATCATTTTCTACTTCTTTAAAGATATTTACTAATGATGGCGGATGTTTTACACCATCATTAACCGAAAAACATAATCCGTTGGCTTGACCAACATCATGATACGGATCTTGACCAATAATAACAACCTTAACGTCATTGAAATGGCAATGTTCAAAGGCATTAAAAATTTGATTACCAGGAGGAAAACATTGATTATTGGAGTATTGCTCTTTAATAAAAGCAGCTAAATCCTTAAAATAAGGTTTATCAAATTCTTCTTGCAAATGTATTTTCCAACTTTGGTGTATGTTAACCTTCATCTATGTCTATAAATTTTATCTAAATTAGTATTATCTTTATTCTTATAAAATATTTATTCATTGAAAAAAATAAATTTCCCAACCGCCCAAACCATTTTACTTATTATAGGAGCTTTAGTAGCATTGCTTACATGGTTTGTTCCCGCTGGAAAGTATGACACGCTTTCTTATAATGCTTCAGAAAATTCCTTTATAATTCAGAATTTAGAAACGCAAACAAAACTTGTTGCATCACAAGAAACATTAACCCAATTAAATATAAAAATTCCTTTAGAAAAATTTACAAATGGCGATATTTGGAAACCTATAAATATTCCAAACACTTATAAAAAACTTCCAGCCAAACCACAAGGCGTTTTAGAGTTTATTAAATCTCCCATAAAAGGTGTTATTGAAGGTGCCGATATTATTTTTCTTGTTTTGATTATAGGAGGTTTAATAGGAATCATGAACTTAACCGGTGCTTTTGATGCTGGTATTGCATGGATGGCAAAGACTTTAAAAGGAAGAGAATATATTCTTATTATTTTGGTTACTTTTTTAGTTTCTTTAGGAGGGACTACCTTTGGTTTAGCTGAGGAAACCATAGCGTTTTACCCTATTTTAATTCCTGTCTTTCTCGCTGCTAAATATGACGCTATGGTAGCATTGGCATGTATTTATCTTGGATCTTCTATTGGAACCATGTGTTCTACAAGCAATCCGTTTAGTGTTATTATTGCTTCAGACGCAGCTGGAATTAATTGGACTTCTGGTTTCAACACAAGACTTATCATGTTTCTTTTAGGAACCATCATTTGCATTATTTATATATTGCGCTATGCCCAACGGGTTAAAAAAAATCCTCCAAAATCTATTATTTACAATCAAAAAGAAGAAATTGAATTGCTTTTCAGAAAAACAGCCCAACAAACCATAACGTTAACAACACGCTTAAAGTTGATTATCTTTATTTTTTCAATGACATTTATCGTCATGGTTTATGGCGTTTCTCAACTAGAATGGTGGTTTGTGGAAATGACTTCTGTGTTTTTTGTTGGTGCTATTTTAATTGGCTTTATAGCAAGAATTAAAGAATCTGTTTTTGTTGATACCTTTGTTAAAGGTGCCAGTGATTTATTAGGAGTTGCTTTGATTATAGGTATTGCAAGAGGTATTACGGTTATTATGAATGATGGCTTAATAAGTGATACCATGCTTTATTATGCCAGTAACTTAACAAATGGCATGAATAAAGGCGTTTTTATTAATGCCGTATTATACATTTACGCGGGTTTATCCTTTTTTATTCCTTCATCATCAGGTATGGCTGTTCTTACCATGCCTATCATGTCTCCTTTAGCAGATACGGTTGGTATTGGAAGAGAAGCCATGGTTAATGCTTATCAATATGGTATGGGATTATTTGCTTTTGTAAATCCTACAGGATTAATCTTAGCCTCATTAGCCATTGTAAAAGTAGGTTATGACAAATGGATAAGATTTGTAATGCCATTGGTTTTAATATTAGCATTATGTACCATGCTGGTTTTAACTGTTTCGGTTTATCTTTAACGATTTCGATTAATATTAATCACAAAAATATCCTTACCATTAATTCCTTTAGCAAATCGCCTTGCGGAACAGCGTTAGATTGAACACCTTTTCCCTTCAAATCAAATTCTCGTAAAACAGAAATTACCATGCTTACTTTTTTCATTGGAAAATTTCTAGAAGCCACCAGATAATCATTAACAAAATAAGGATTGATTTTTAATGCAGACGCCACATTTCTTGGTGATTTATCAGACAATCCATGAAACTGAAGTAATTGTGTGAAAAACCCAAATAATAAAGAAACCGTTACTACCATTGGGTTATCTTTTGGGTTTGCAGAAAAATAGTTAATAATTTGATGTGTTTTAACAATATTGCGCTCGCCAATGGCTTTGCGCAATTCGAAATTATTAAAATCTTTACTAATACCAATATTCTCTTCTATAAGTTCTGGGGTAATCTGGCTTCCTTTTGGTAAAATTATTTGAAGTTTGTCCAACTCATTATTAATTTTATTCAAATCGGTTCCTAAAAACTCAACCAACATTTGAGCTGCTTTGGGAGAAATGGTATAATCTTTAGAAGATAGAACTCTACGAATCCATTCTGCCACTTGATTTTCATAAAGTTTTTTACTCTCAAAAACTAAGCCTACTTTATTGATGGATTTATAAAGAGATTTACGCTTATCAATTTTTTTGTATTTGTAATTAATGACTAAAACGGTTGATAACTGCGGGTTATTGGCATAAGCTTCCAATTTTTCAATGGTTCTTGATAAATCTTGTGCTTCTTTAACAATAACTACTTGTCTTTCAGACATCATTGGATAACGTTTGGTGTTTTCAACAATATCATCAATGGAAATATCTCTTCCATATAAAACCACTTGATTAAATCCTTTCTCTTCTTCAGTAAGCACATTTTCTTCAATAAAATTTGAAATTTTATCTATATAATAGGGCTCTTCACCCATTAAAAAATAAATAGGTTTAATGTTTCCGTTTTTAATATCCGTAACCAGTTGCTTGACTTCCTCCAAAATAAAAAATTTCAATTTAAAAAAACCAAAAACCAAAAATTAGCGTCGTTATTTGGTAATTGAATAATGTGGTTTAACTTTGAATTATCTTAAAGATAAAACGTGTTACAAAAGCTAAACTTTCCCGAGTTTTCGTTTCGATTCAAAAATAGCGAAAATAAAATTTCTATTTTCGATGTTATTCGCAAAAGATTTATCATTCTTCAACCAGAAGAATGGGTAAGGCAACACTGTATCCATTATTTAATGGTAGTAAAAGGGTATCCAAAATCCTTAATAAATGTAGAAAAAGAGCTGATTACCAATACATTACGAAAACGGTATGATATTGTAGTTTATAATTCTGATGGAACCATTCATTTAGTAATAGAATGTAAATCTCCAAAAGTAACCATAAATCAAGATACTTTTAACCAAATTGCCCAATATAATTTAAGCTTAAATGCCACCTATTTAATGATTACCAATGGTTTAATTCATTATTATTGCCAAATGGATTTCAAAGAAGAAAAATATCATTTTTTAAAAGATATTCCAGAACACCAAACATGAAAATAGCCATAGTGATATTAAACTGGAATGGTAAAAAACTTTTAGAACAGTTTTTGCCTTCAGTTGTAAAACATTCTAAAGAAGCTAATGTTTATGTTGCAGACAATGCTTCAACTGATGATTCAATAACCTATGTTAACACACATTTCCCTTCGGTAAATATTATAAAAAACAGTGTGAACGGTGGCTATGCTAAAGGTTATAATGATGCTCTTAAAACCTTAAATGAAGATGTTTTATGTTTGCTGAATAATGATGTTGAAGTTACCTCCAATTGGTTGAAACCCATCATTGAACTTTTTAAAAACGAAGCAAATACGTCCATAATTCAACCTAAAATTCTAGATTATAAAAACAAACACTCTTTTGAATATGCAGGTGCCGCTGGTGGTTTTATAGATAAATTTGGATACCCATATTGTAGAGGTCGCATCTTTAATACCATTGAAGAAGACCTTGGTCAGTATAATGATGTTATAGATATTTTCTGGGCTTCAGGCGCTTGTTTTTTTATTAGAAATGATGTTTTTATACAACTAAGAGGTTTTGATGAGAGTTTCTTTGCGCATATGGAAGAAATTGATTTGTGCTGGCGAACAAAAAATTTAGGCTACCACATAAAATATGTAGGACAATCAGAAGTTTACCATGTTGGTGGTGCTACATTAAACCATGCAAATCCAAAAAAAACCTATTTAAACTTTAGAAATAGTTTGTTTACACTAACTAAAAACGCAAAAGGATCTTTGTTTTTTTTAATTTTAACCAGACTTTTGTTAGATGGTATTGCAGGGATAAAATTTTTATTTGAATTTAAATTTAAACATTTTTTTGAAATATTACATGCCCATTTTAGTTATTACAACCATTTAAAAACCTTGTTGTACCAAAGAAAATCTTTTAAAATTAAAAGAAATTATTACAAAAAAAGATCCGTGGCTTTAAGTTATTACGTATATAAAAATAGAGTATATAACAGTTTATAACTCGTTTATTAAAAGTTTTGTTAAAATGTTAATATCCCCTGATTTTTATATACTTTTGTTAAATATTACAAGAAAAAAAAATTAATCCTTAAATAATTATGAAAAAACTATTAATCCTAAGCTTTTCTACCCTATTGTTATTAAGTTCTTGCGTTTCAAAAAAAGAATATGCAGCTCTTGAAGCCAAACAAAAAGAAACCCAAGATTTATTAAATACTGCCACTGTAAAATTAAATAGTTGTTTAGCCGATAAAGCGGCCATAACTGCAAGATCTACGGCTTTAGAAGAACAAATTTCCGATTTAAGAAAAAACAATGACAACTTACAGGTTTTATCTGCTAAAGGAGCTTCTAACATTGAAAAAACTTTAGAAAGCCTTAAAGAAAAAGACCTTAAAATAACACGATTACAAGATGCCTTAACCAAAAAAGACAGTGTTACTTTGGCTATTGTTACAAGTTTAAAGCGTGAAGTGGGCATTAATGATCCAGACATTGAAATTAATGTTGAAAAAGGCGTTGTATTTATTTCAATTGCTGATAAATTATTATTTCAAAGCGGCAGTTATAATGTCACAAGCAAAGCAAAAGACATATTGGCTAAAGTTGCAAAGGTTGTAAATAGTAAACCTGATTTTGAATGTATGGTTGAAGGTCATACAGATAATGTGCCTTACAGAAAAGAACCATTATTAGATAACTGGGATTTAAGCGTTAAGCGTTCTACCTCTATCATTAGAGTTTTACAAGAATTAGGCGTTAATCCTGCTCAATTAATTGCTGCTGGTCGTGCTGATTATGTGCCTTTAGTAAGCAATGATACTGCTGAAAATAGAGCAACAAACAGACGTACAAGAATTGTAGTGCTTCCTAAAATAGACCAATTTTATGATATGGTTGAGAAAGAAATGAAAAATCTTTCTACAGGCACTAACTAAGATTTATATTTAAAACATAAAAAAAAGTCTGCTAATGCAGGCTTTTTTTATGTTTTAATCTAGATTTTGGATTTATTTATTCTTCTTTTTTGAAGTCTCTTTATTTTTAGACGCCTTTTTTTCAGCCTTTTCTTTCTTGGCTTTTTGTTTTGCTTTCTCTTTTTTTGCCTTGGCTTTAGCTTTTTCCTTGGCCTTTTTTTCTTTTTCTTTGGCTTTAGCTTTTTCCTTAGCTTTCAGTTTTTTCTTTTTTGCTTTTTTTGGTTTTAATTTCTTTTCAGGATTTTCTGTGGCTTCTAAAATCTCGCCGTTTTCTTGCTCTATACTTTCTTCAATAGAATTTGTTAAAGTACTTATGGGCGTGTCTTGAATATTGTTTTCACTTAATTCATGCAAATCAGTTTCTGTATCTTTCATGTTCATTAATTTTACATATTGTTTTAGTTTGTTGATTTTAGTGCAAAATTATTACAACCAAAATTAATTATAAAAAGCTTTCGGCAATGTTAAGTTTTTATTTGAAACTAAAATTTAACATTAGGATTTTTGAAGTAAAAAGTGGATGTCATAAAAAATCCTTGAAACCGAAATTTTTATTTGGATGGATTTTAAAGAAATTTTTTAGTGCTCAATTCTCGGAACGTGAAAACTTTTTAGACATCCTCTTCTTATAATCCCGTCATTAAAATTATTTTACAATAACCCCTTGCTCTAAAATTAAATCGTATTTATAACCTGCACCAAAGTCTTTGTTTAATACAACAACAGCTTTCATTGTAAATGCAGCACCTTCTGGAACATAAGCATCGGTGGTTATCACTAAATCAAAATCATCCTGACTTCCATCTTTAATATGAATCCAGTTTCTATCCATAATACCTGCATTAATCTTGGTACAAATTCCATCTAACTGAATGGTTTTTCCTTCGTATTTTTTGGGGTCTTTAACCAAATTGGCTATTTTTATCGAACCTTTGGTTTGAACCATTTTTTCAGCATGCATAGGAATATCTTCTTTTTGACTTTGGTTTGTATTTGAATAATCGCCTACGGTTTCAACTTTAACGGTATTTGCATGATTGGCCGATACTAAGCTTCCTATTAAATACACTTTATCAAAGACTCTGTTATATTCTTTACTTTCAAAATTAGTTTTTAAAAGACCTTCTTTATAATAATAGGTTTCGCCTACTTTGGCTTCCATACTGCGTGTAGCTAACCAATACGTCTCCTCTCCTTCAGTAACATTTAGGTAGATATATTTTGAAGTAGGCAAAATTTCATTAACTACTACCGAATGAAATTCATTGGATGCTGGTGCGTTAAAATCCACATTTTCAGTTGACGAACTCGAACCTGAAAAAATATTGCTTGAATTTGGATTGGCATTATTTGATGTTACGGGAATTACTTTTGGATTATTATTGCATCCAAAAAATACACAGGTCATTGATACAACAAAAATGGATTTAATTTTCATGATTTATTGTTTTTTTTTGCTTCTAAAAAAGCGTTTAATAATTTGAGCGTTTATTCTATAATTTGTTTCGTTTTCGTAATGAGAAACCTCTCCAGATAAGCTAAAAATAAAAGATCTATCAATATAATAGGATACATATCCTCCAATATAATGCTGGCTGAATTCTGGTACATTGGTTTCATACTTATAATTTACAAATCTATAATAAATATCTGTACCTAGCCTACTATCCATAAATTCTCTTGAGTATCTTACCGAAGCAATGTTGCTTTGCAAATAGTTTGAAGTATTCATGTTATAGGTAAAAGACACTCAATTATTTTATATGGAGGTGGATCTCAATTACCCCATATCAATTATGATGATATTCATATTCATGATAATGGGCAACCAGACAGTTTATATATTGAGTTTACATATCTTGAAAAACTAGAAATTGAAAGATTTTCTAAGATTATAAATTTATTTCCAAATGATAATTCTTGAGAATAAGCATTCCCCATACTTGTTGTTGCTTTAGGCTTGTCATATATTAAATCATACGGGTGTTGCAAACCGGTTTGATGATGAGTATTATAACGATAAAGATGGAAGTAATATTGAATTTATGTTGGTTCTACACTCAACTAATGAAGGGTATTATATTTATGATGTATTAAAATAACACTATCCTAAATTTAGTAGATTTATTTTAGATGTAGTTATATAAACCATTATTATTTTTCAAATTATCACGCCTTTTCGAATAATGAAACAAAACACTTTTAATGGCAAATCACTTTTTTACTTTAGCTTGGTACTAACCTATTTCAATTCTGTCAAAAAAAATAGAATTTCTCCACGGATTCAAGAAAACTGTTTAAACATTATGATATAACCTTTTAAACTATAAAAAAGGTATTTTAAGTAAATTATTGGACATTATTATGACATAATACATAAACAAGTTGTCTTCCAAGAAATATTGCTAACATTAAAGATAATCTGATTAAATAATGAAATTGGGGTTAATAGTATAAAAAACATATTAAATAGCTCACTAGTCTCCAATCTTAACATTTTTTAAAACCTCCATATAGATTAAAAATAGAAAAAAGAAGATTTTGAAACCTATTTAAAATGTACTTATCTTTATAAGGTTAATATTTTTGTTATGAAAAAAAATATCTTAATACTTTTGCTTTTGTGCCCGCTTATTATCACGGCCCAAGCCAACAAACTCATTAGAAAAGGACTTAAAACGGTTGATCCCATTGAAAAAATACAACTGTTTTCTGAAGCTATTACCTTAGAGCCCAACAATCTTGATGCTTATTTTTATAGAGCTGTTACAAAACATTCCATTGATGATTTTAATGGTGCCATTTTAGACTACACCAAAATTATTTTTTATGAACCAAGTGCCGATGTTTATTTTAACAGAGGAAATTCTAAATATAGTTTATTGGATTATTATGGTGCTATGAACGATTATGAAGAAGCCTTAAAAATAAATCCAGAATTTATTGAAGCCCGTTATAGTTTAGGCGTAACAAAAAACGATTTAGAGGATTATAAAGGTGCTATTAAAGTTTTAGATTTACCAAATGTTTTTAAATCATACCCTATTTTATTGCAATTAGCGCGTGCCTATGCCGGCCTAAAAGAGCATTTAAAAGCACTTCAGCATTACAATGCCGCAGTACTTCTTAATCCAAATAGCATTACTTTTTATGCGCGTGGGGTATTTTTTATGGACATCAATTATTTTGAAAAAGCAAATAACGATTTTAACGCCATCATTTATTTAGATAAAACAAATTTCGCCGCTTACTTTTTTAGGGGCATTTCGTCTTTCTTTTTAGGAA
Source organism: Flavobacteriaceae bacterium CG_4_10_14_3_um_filter_33_47 (assembly GCA_002784145.1). Lineage (GTDB taxonomy): Bacteria > Bacteroidota > Bacteroidia > Flavobacteriales > Flavobacteriaceae > Yeosuana. The sequence continues at coordinate 10,705 of PFKE01000137.1, forward strand.
AATACCAAGATGCTTTGATTGATTTTACAGTAGCTTCTCAAAATGATATCACAGATTTTGACGCCGTTTTAGGTTTGGCCTTATCTCATTACAAATTAAATGATTTGACCAACACAAAATTAAATTTTGAAAAAGCAAAGAGTATTTTAATGGGATCCAATATCTCTAAAAAAGATGACTTAGAACTTTTTAAAAACACTTATTGGTATCAAAAACAATTATATGCCTTTAGCGAACTTTATAGTGAAATAAGCCAGCTTTAGAATTTTATCCTTTATATTTCAATGGTAAATGCACCACTTTTTTAGTTTCAAAAAATTCTTCAAAGAAGTATTGATTTAAATTATAAACCATTGCCGTTTTATAGTCTTGGAGTTCATCAGTTAAATCGCCTCCTTTTAAATATAAAATACCATTTTTTAAATCGTGGTTTTGTCTTTTAGCAATTTTTCCTTTTGTCCAATGTACAAACGTTGGCATAATAGCAACCGCTCTACTTACAATAAAATCATAGGTATTATTAATGTCTTCAACTCTACCATGAGTCGTTTTAACATTAGTTAAACCCAAGCCTTCAACAACCTCATCAACTACTTTTATTTTTTTTGCAATACTATCAACCAAATGAAAAGAAACGTCAGGAAACATAATAGCCAAAGGTATTCCGGGAAAACCGCCTCCAGTTCCAACATCTAGTATCTTTGCGCCATTAATAAACGGCATAACTTTTGCTATACCAAGAGAATGTAAGACATGGCGCAAGTATAATTCCTCAATATCCTTTCGAGAAACCACATTAATTTTTAAGTTCCAATCTTGATAAAGTGACTCTAATTTTTTGAATTTAGAAATTTGGTCCTCGGTTAGATTTGGGAAATATTTCAAAATAAGTTCCATAAGTCTTAATTTTCTGCAAAAATATACTTTTTATATACATTTTTTTGCGAAAAAACGTTATAAGTTCAATCGGTTTATGCCTATATTTGCCACATGTGTAGTAAATCGACCCTTTTATCGATAACACCATTTAAATTAATAACATGACAAAACAAGCACTTTCATTCTCAAGAACAGACTCTGCAAAGTTTTTTAAAACACTTAACAAACGTGTAAACGATTATTTTAAAGAGAATAATTTAAAACGTACAGGCAACTGGAAACTTTGGGTTAAAACCATTGTTATGTTTTCTTTATTCTTAACACCATATTTTTTAATTCTAACTTTAAGCATTCCTGGATGGGCACAATTACTCTTAACCTTTGTTATGGGAATTGGTATGGCTGGAGTTGGCATGAACGTAATGCATGACGGTAATCATGGTTCTTTCTCAAATAAAGAATGGATTAACAGGCTCATGGGTAGCAGCATTTATATCCTTGCCGGCAATGTTTACAATTGGCAAGTGCAACATAATGTATTGCATCATACTTACACCAATGTTCACGGGTATGATGAAGACTTAGATGCTGGGCGAATTTTACGCTTTACAGAACATTCTGAATGGAAATGGTATCATAAATTTCAACACTATTACTCTGTTTTACTTTATGGTTTATTAACCATTAATTGGGCCATAACTACAGATTGGCAACAGATGAAGCGTTATATGAAACGAAAATTATCATACGGAAAGTTACCAAATCCTGTTTGGAACTGGAGCAAACTAGTGATTTCAAAAGTGATTTATGTAGGTATATGGATTGTAATACCTATGGTGTTTTTAGACATTGCTTGGTGGAAAATACTACTTGGTTTTTTCCTGATGCATTATACTGCAGGCCTTATTTTAAGTGTTGTATTTCAATTAGCTCATGTTATGGAAGAAGCTGAAATGCCTCGACCATCAGAAGATGGACTTTTAAAAAATACTTGGGCCATCCATCAATTAAAAACAACTATAAACTTTAGTACAAAAAACAAAATTGTAAATTGGTTTACAGGTGGTTTAAATCATCAAGTAGAACATCATATTTTTCCAAATATTAGTCATATTCACTACACAAAAATTTCAAAAATAGTTAAAGAAACGGCTAAAGAATTTAATTTACCCTATCACGAATATAAAACGACGCGAAAAGCAATTATTGCTCATTTTAAATACTTGCGTGATATGGGCATGAAACCTGCATTACAAGTCTAACATTATTATCATTATTTTTTAAATGCAATTACTATCGGATAGAATTTTAAACATGGCTACGTCTGCTACGCTAGCTATGGCTGCAAAAGCAAGAGAATTAAGAACTGAAGGTAAAGATATTATTGGGTTAAGCCTAGGTGAACCAGATTTTAATACGCCAGATTTTATAAAAGAAGCTGCTATTCAGGCCATTCATGACAACTATAACTCCTACTCTCCTGTTGATGGTTATGTAGATTTAAAAGAAGCCATCATAACCAAGTTTAAGCGTGATAATAAATTAACATATAAGCCATCTCAAATAGTGGTCTCTACTGGCGCAAAACAATCTTTAGCCAATATTGCTGCTGTTATGACCAATATGGGTGATGAAGTTATATTGCCTTGTCCATATTGGGTTAGTTATGCTGATCTTATTAAATTGAACGATGGCATTCCTGTTGAAGTTAAAACAACGATTGCAACAGATTTTAAAATGACTCCTGAACAATTGGAAGCAGCTATTACACCAAAAACAAAAATGATTTGGTTTAGTTCTCCTTGCAATCCAAGTGGTTCTGTATATAGTAAAGAAGAATTACGTGCTTTGGCAGATGTGCTGTTAAAATATCCAAACATTTACGTGGTTTCTGATGAGATTTATGAGCATATTAACTTTGTTGGAAGTCATGCTAGTATCGCTCAATTTGAGGATATGTATGACAGAACCATTACCGTAAACGGTGTTTCTAAGGCCTTTGCTATGACCGGTTGGCGTATTGGCTACATTGGTGCTCCAGAGAAAATTGCAAGAGCTTGCAACAAAATGCAAGGTCAAATAACAAGTGGCGCCAACTGTATTGCACAACGTGCCGTGATTACCGCTTTAAACGCCGACCCATCTACTGTAAAATACATGATTGATGAATTTAAGGTAAGAAGAGATTTAGTTCTTGATTTATTAAGTACTATTGAAGGCTTTAAAACCAACGTACCAGAAGGTGCTTTTTATGTATTCCCAAATATTTCATATTACTACGGAAAAACATTGCGTGGTAAAACCATTAATAATGCTTCTGATTTTTCTATGTATTTATTGGAAGAAGCCTTAGTAGCTACCGTTGATGGCGAATCCTTTGGAAACCCAGATTGCATAAGAATTTCATATGCTGCTTCGCAAGAACAAATTATTGAAGCTATTAAAAGGATAAAAGAAGCTGTTAGTTAAAAATTCCCTTTTTATTAATATTTTAATGCTTTTTGAATAAGTTTTGTATTCCAAAGATCATGACTTATACTAAAGCACAACCTGGTAGTAAAAATGGTTTAAAAGCCACGTAGATAAACCTATTTATAGGCTGAAAAACTTAAAATCTTAAACATCCAATAACCACTGCGCAAATTTAAAGGGTAGTGGTTATTTTTATTATAAAACTTAAGAGAATTATTAGAAGAACTTCCTAAACTTAAAAGACAAAAAAACAGCCAATTATTTAAACTCACAGTATTTGGTTGGTTTTGTAAAAAAGATTTAGGAATGAAAAAGCGATTATGTTAAAATTACCTTTAAATTAATCGCTTTTATAAATCTTTATATTTAAAAAATAGTTTTATCAATGGCTTAAATAATATATTGTTTTTAACAATTTACATACTATCAAACGGTTTCATTCAACCAAGCTTTCATCATCCAAATAGTTTTTTCTTGTTCTGTAATAAAATCGCTCATCATAGAATTTGTACCTTCATCATTCGCTTCATCTGCTTTATTTAAAACAAGACGTTCAAGCTTAAGCAATTCTGTTAAAGATTCTACAATTAAGCGAACCGCTAAATCATCTTGAGAAATATTTTTCCCAACAGGCACCTTTGAATGTTCGTCATAATCCTTAAATGTGTGCAAAGGAACCACACCCAAAGTTAATATACGTTCTGCAATTAAATCTACTTTTATATTAGCATCGGTATATAGTTCTTCAAATTTTACATGTAAATCAAAAAAGCGTTTGCCTTTAATATTCCAATGAATGCCTCTTAAATTTTGATAATACGTTTGAAAGTTTGCTAATAACTTGTTTAAATCATTAGCTAAATCTTGAGTTTTCTTTTGGTCTAATCCTAAACTATTAAGTTTCATTTTATTTTGCTTTATATTACTACAAATTTAATCTATTATTAACGTAATTTATTATAAGTTTTATTGATACTTTTTATATTTTTATAGTCTAAATCAATACAAATGACTATTACACAATTATATTACGTTTTAGCAGTAGCTGAACATCAAAATTTCACTAAGGCAGCAGAAAAATGTTTTGTTACTCAACCTACCTTGAGTATGCAAATTCAAAAATTAGAAGACCAACTGGATGTTTTAATTTTTGATCGCAGCAAAAAGCCTATTGAATTGACAGAAGTTGGTAGAAAGATTGTAAACCAAGCCAAGAATATTGTTAATGAATCTTACAGAATACAAGATATTGTAGACCAACAGAAAGGGTTTATTGGTGGCGAATTTAAATTAGGCATCATCCCTACCATTATGCCTACATTGTTACCTATGTTTTTAAAAACCTTTATAAAAAAGCATCCGAAGGTTAAGCTAAAAATAGAAGAATTTACCACAGATGAAATAATTTCAAGAATTAACGATGGCCATTTAGATGCAGCCATTGTTGCCACACCTTTGGAAATTGATACTATAAAAGAGCGCGTACTATATTACGAACCCTTTGTGAGCTACATTCCAAAAGGTCACAGACTACATCAAAATAAAAAAATTGACATTTCAGACTTAGATATTAATGATATGCTGCTTTTACAAGACGGCCATTGTTTTAGAGATGGCGTGATAAACCTTTGTAAAGCCTTTAAAAATAATACTGAAGATAATTTTCAAATTGAAAGTGGCAGTATTGAAACCTTAATAAAACTATCCAATGAAGGCTTAGGAATGACCCTTTTACCTTACTTGCATACTTTAGACATAAAAGAAAATGAAAAAGACAACTTACTTTATTTTAACGACCCAAGCCCTGCAAGAGAAGTTAGCATTATTTATCATAAAAGCGAATTGAAAATGCAAATTATTGAAGCTTTACAAACAGTAATAGCAGGTATTATAAGAGGTGCCATTGCCTTTCAAAATGTTCAAATAATAAGTCCGAAAGCGAAATAATAAAAGCGACTAAAAGTCGCTTTTATTCTATTTGTTTAAATACATTAAAGATTGATTTAATTGTGGATTCTGCTGTACCAACGAAAGAATAAATAATCTTAATTCTTCAATCTCATAAGGCAATAATCTTTGAACTGCCTTTTGTACTTCCTTGCAGAATAATGTGACATCAAAACTAACTTTTTTAAGAATGGTTTTGGTGTATTCTAACATTGCTCTTGCCATAATATAACTTAAGGTTTTTGGTTGAAAAAATTACTAAATTATAACTGTTTAGGCGGATTAATTTTTATTAATAACTCTAAATTAATGAAAAATATTGTACTAACTAAATGTTTAAATAAAAATTAACAAAAAAAGGACCATATGCTTATTAATCTTTGCCGTTTGAACGTAGTTTAAATAGTTTGAATTTGTGTTTAAATAAAAAATTTATATTTTTGTTTTCAAATTAGTGCTGCAAAGCATTCATTTAAGTTGTAATTGCTAACAATTAACATGGGTTTGTTTTATTTAAATAAATAATAACAATACTTTTACTCTCTCAAATCAATGAACACTTTTAAAGTACTCTCATTAGTTCTTGTATGTATTTTTTTTAACAGCATAAATGCACAAACGGGTCCAGGTGGCGTTGGCACTAATGATGGAAACTCATCACTCATTATTTGGTACAGACCGGATAATGGTATTTCAACAACAGGCTCTTTAATTGATAGTTGGACAAATTCAGCAGGTCTTGCAGCATTCAACATTAGTGAAACCGGATCTCAAAGACCCACATTAATTTCTGGCACCCTTAACGGTTATAACGAGGTAAGTTTTAATGGAAGCAACAGGCTTAGAACTGGGTTAACAATAACTTCTTCAAATTTTATAACCAACCAAGCGTCTTCTTTTATTGTTGTAAAGGCTAATAATACAACACAAAATTCATCCGTTTATACAACAGATCCTTTAGTTGGAAGTACTAGATTTAGCAACCATATTCCTTGGAGTGGAACTGTTTATTACGATATAGGAAGTTGTTGTAGTAGTAATGCTAGAATTCAAGTAGGTGGCTTATCAGGGTTAACCAACTATTCCATTTGGTCCTATGATGCAAACCCAACCACTGGTAAGCAACTGTACCGAAACGAAAGTTTATTGCAAAGTAGGGCTAACACCTCAACATACACCTCGCATGCAAGCCAAAGATTCAACTTAGGAGCAAACACTTCTGGCTCTAGTGGGTTTTCAGGTAATGTTACAGAACTTGTTATCTTTAAAAATAAAGTCAATAAGGCTCAGCGAATTATTATTGATAACTACTTAGCCGCAAAGTACAATCAAACACTTAATAACAACGACTTTTACACAAGAGATAATTCTGGTAATGGTAACTTCGACCATCATGTAGCTGGCATTGGACAAGCTGATGATGGCTCCAATCATACAGATTCTCAAGGAACTGGTATTGTAAGAATAAGTAATCCAACTAGTTTAAGTAATAATGAGTTTTTGTTTTGGGGTGAAGAAACAAGAAACCTAACTTACAGTTTTAGCACAAATACTAGCACGTTTACCGAGCAATTAAACTCTAGATGGCATGTTAATACTCAAGGCAACCTTGGAACGGTAACCGTATCTTTTGATATAAGTACCATCGATTTAACTGGTAAGCAATCTTGTTCTGAATTGCAATTGGTTGTGGATAATAATTATGATTTTTCATCTCCAGAAAACGTCTATCCTCTTACTATTGTTGGCACAACGGCAAGTGCAACCGGTGTAACTATTAACAATAACCGTTATTTTACTTTACGCTATGCCGATCAAATAGTATGGGATGGTTCAAGTTTTTATAATGGCTCGGGGTTGGGAAATGCCCCAAATTCAACCAATGCCTGTTTAAAGCTTACAGTTAAGCCCGGAGCAGCTGCAAATTTAACTTTTAATGCCCATGTAAGATCTGTTGAAGTTGAAACTGGAGGCACCTTAAATGTATTGGATGGTGTGTTATTAGAGATCGAAAATGAAGTCATTATAAATGGTATCATCGACTTAGTTGGTGAAGCACAACTTATTCAAAACCACACAAGCGCAAGTTTAAATTCTGGAACTGGGCATTTAATTATTAGGCAACAAGGTTCTACAAACATGTTTAATTATAATTATTGGAGCGCTCCAGTTAACAGAAATGGAAATTGGCAAATTGGCTATTTAGAAGATGCAACAGGAGCCTTAAACTTTAGCAATGCCTTAAACCCTAACCCAGCTACAATACCCATTACCCTTAGCAACCAATGGTTGTATAGTTTTAATGGCTTATCTGGAAATTATTATGATTGGTCTAAACTATCTACCGCATCCAACATCCCTCCAGGCATTGGTTATACCATGAAAGGCTCAGGAGCAACAACACCAGAACAAGAATATATTTTTAAAGGCATTCCAAACAATGGTAATTATTCCATTCCGGTTTTCGCAAATACCGATATTTTAATAGGAAATCCCTATCCATCTGCCTTAAATACAGATCAATTTATTAACGATAATTTAGCTGTAATAGATGGTTCCTTGCATTTTTGGGAATCATTTTCAACCAACAACAGTCATTTTTTAACAAACACCGAAGGTGGTTATGCTACTTATAATTTAATGATGAGCTTGCCCGCTGTTGCAGACGCTTCTGGCTTAACTAGTGGTAGTGGTAGTGCTTTAAAACCAGCACCAACCCCATATATTAATATCGGTCAAGGATTTTTTACAAGTATCTTAAATTCTGGTTCTTTAATATTCAATAATTCGCAACGCGCTTTCGCCAGAGAATCTGTTAACGAAACCGTATATTATAAAACCAATCCAAAGAATTCAAAAACAAAGACTAGCAGCGATAGCAGGTCTAAAATTTGGTTTTCGTTTACAGGGCCAAAAGGCCATTCTAAAATTATAGGATTGGGTTACGATAGTAGAACAACGTATGATTTTGATAAAGGTTATGATGCTAAATCTTATAACACCTTAAAAAATGATTTGTATTGGTTGTTAGATAATGAATCTTTATCCATTCAAGCGCTACCAGAAATAAATATCCAAGATCGATTACCCTTAGGAATTAAAATTTTAGATGCTGGTATTTATACGTTTTCAATACAAAAGCATGAAAATATCCCAGCAGATTTGAATCTTTATTTAGTTGATAATTTCCAAAACATCTATTACGATTTACGTGATGCAGATGCTCAAATATTTTTAAGTTCAGATACATTAGAAAATCAATATTCTATAGCATTTCAAGAAGATGCCATATTAGGAACAGACTCTGTTGATTTTAAAACCTTTTTTACTTCTTATCGTTCTAATACAAAAACTTTAGAATTATTTTTTAAAGAAGATTTTAATGAAATTGTTGAACAATTAACTATATATAGTTTGGTTGGACAAGAGGTTTTAACTATAAAATCTCCAAAATCGAACAAAATTGATTTATCAGACATTTCAGATGGGGTTTATATTCTTAAATTAGATACAAAAACATCTAAAGTTAATAACAATATCAAATTTGTAAAATACTAACCGTTATAAAAAAATTAAAATCGGTTATCACCATCTAATAAATTTCCAATGCCACCAAGTATGCTACCTTCACCCTTTTGTTTTCCACCGCCTTCAGGAGCAGATGCCAATACGCGTCCGGCCAATCTGCTAAATGGTAAGGATTGAATGTAAACCGTTCCTGGACCTTGCAACTTAGCAAAAAACAAGCCTTCTCCACCAAAAATGGTGTTTTTAATGCCTCCTACAAATTCAATATCATAATCTATATTTTGCGTAAAACCTACAATGCAACCCGTATCTACACGTAAGGTTTCTCCACGTAGTAGCTCTTTTTTGGCCATAGTGCCACCTGCATGTACAAAAGCCATACCGTCTCCTTCTAGTTTTTGCATGATAAACCCTTCGCCACCAAAAAGTCCTCTTCCTAAACGTTTACTAAACTCAATACCAACGCTCACGCCTTTTGCTGCGCATAGAAAAGCATCTTTTTGGCAAATAAATTTACCACCAAATTCTGTTAAATCTACCGGAATAATCTTTCCCGGGTAAGGAGAAGCAAACGATACTTTTCTTTTTCCAACAACCGTATTATAAAACGCTGTCATAAATAAACTTTCACCAGTAAGAATTCGTTTTCCAGCTCCTAAAATGGATCCTAAAAACCCATCGTTTTTAGTAGAACCATCTCCAAAAATGGTTTCCATTTTAATACCATCATCCATCATCATAAAACTTCCTGCTTCGGCAATAACGCCTTCTTGTGGGTCTAGTTCTATTTCTACATATTGCATTTCTTCGCCATAAAGCTTATAATCTATTTCGTTTGCTGTCATTTTTTATAATGTTTATTTTTATTTTCTATTAGTTATTGATTTTGGGATTTTGTTACAGAATTTAGTTAGTTGTTCAACTGTTTTTTGTTGAGCTGTATAAACTAAACAAATCCTCGCATAACAACTTAACTTTTAACTTTAATGCTCCATTCAAAATTAAATGTAGAAACCACAACACCGTCTTGATTAACTCCTACAGATTGCATCCAAAAGGATTGCCCCTCGCCCGTTTTTATGGTGTTTTTAATGGCTTGATCTATGGCATGCCCATCTTTACATGTAAAGGTGATTTTTCCAGTTGCCTTTTTAGTAAACGTGGCATTATTGGTAGTTACCAACATAGAAATTCGCTTACCAGATTCTTGAATTTTCCCAATCAATAAAGCTCCTGTTGAAAACTCTGCCGCCATACCTTGCACGGCCCAAAACATGGACTTAAACGGATTTTGATTTATCCAGCGATGCCTAACGGTAACAACACTTTTATCATTATCAATAAATCGGGTTCTTACACCACATATATAGGCCGAAGGCAATTTAAATATCGTGTATGCATTTAATTTTCTGGCTGTTATTTTCATTATATGTTTTTGTATTTGCCACTAAAATATTGAAAATAAACGAGATTTCAATTTGTTAAATTTTTGTTAATTTTTAGTACTATGTTTTACATAATACTTTCTTTTAGATATATATTTGTATAGGATATTATTATATACTTTTAAAATCATGTTAGACAATCATCAAAAAAACATCGCAACATTTATTCATTTATCAACCTTTAGCAGGTTTATTATTCCTTTAGGTAACTTTATAGGGCCAATCATCCTGTGGGTAAGTAATAAAGATAAATCTGAATTTATTGATGCTCATGGTAAACAAGCCATTAATTTTCAGATTAGTGTTTTATTGTATGCCATCATTTTAGGCACTATAAGCATTCCATTTTTAATATTTAATATCTTTAATGGTTTTGACTTTATTAACTTTAATGGTTTTTATGATTTTCATTTTAATATTGGTAAACCTTCCCCTCTGCTTTATGTAGGTGGTGCTTTAGGAGGTCTAGCTATTCTAGGCTTTATTTTAGAACTTGTCTTTATCATAAAAGCCAGTTTAAAAGCCAGGGATGGAGAATTATATCAATATCCATTTACTATTAATTTCATCAAGTAATTCATCATAAATCAATCAAAAAATGAACAGTTTCACAATACTTAAACGCTTTAGAACATGAAGATAGAAAACACAAAAGCACAAATGCGTAAAGGGGTTTTAGAATACTGCATACTCTCTGTTTTAAAAGACGAAGATGCCTATGTTGCAGAAATTTTAGAAACCTTAAAAGACGCCAAACTGCTTGTTGTAGAAGGAACCATTTATCCGCTACTTACAAGATTAAAAAATGCGGGTCTTCTAAATTACAGATGGGAAGAATCCACCTCGGGACCACCAAGAAAATATTACGGTTTAACAGAAACCGGTAAGCTTTTTTTAAAAGAATTAAATACCACTTGGAGCGAATTACAAAACGCCGTTAACCTAGTAACCAGAAAAAAAACAACAAAAAATGAATAAAACAGTCAACATAAATTTAGCAGGTATATTTTTTCATATTGATGAAGATGCTTACCTAAAATTACAACGCTATCTTGATGCTATAAAACGTTCATTTACAGACTCTCAAGGTCGTTCAGAAATTATCTCAGACATTGAAGCACGTATAGCCGAACTTTTTAGCGAACGCGTAAAAAACGACAAGCAAGTTATAGGCAACAAAGAAGTAGATGAAGTTATCTCCATTATGGGACAACCAGAAGACTATTTAGTTGACGACGAAATTTTTGAAGATGAACCACAACCAACACAAAGGAAAAAATCTGCTCCATCTAAAAAATTGTTTAGAGATACAGACAACTCATACATTGGTGGTGTAGCTTCTGGACTTGGTCACTATTTAGGTATTGATGCTGTTTGGTTGCGATTAATCTGGCTATTATTAGCCATTGGGTCTGGCGGAACATTTATTTTAATATATATCCTATTTTGGGTATTGGTTCCTGAAGCTATAACAACTGCAGACAAACTTACCATGACTGGCGAGCCCGTTAATATAAGCAACATAGAAAAAAAAATTAAAGACGGATTTGATAGTGTTTCAGAAACCGTAACCGATGTTGCAAAAAACGTATCGGAGTCTGTTTCTGGAGCTGCTAAAAATGTATCAAATGCCGCAAAAAAAGTCGATTTAAAAAAACAAGGCAATAACATAAAATCAAGCTCAAAAACTTTTTTTGATACCATTGTAGATATCATTATGTTCTTTTTTACGGTGTTTGCAAAGTTTGTTGGAATTATTTTAATGATAACTGGTGCCGCAGCTTTAATTGCACTAATTATAGGCTTATTTTCTGTAGGAGTAACCAATATTATTCATATTCCAGGCTTGGATATGATAGATGTTGTAAATGCAGGAAATACCCCAATTTGGTTGGTATCGCTTTTAGCCTTTTTTACAGTTGGTATACCTTTCTTTTTTCTGTTTTACTTAGGATTAAAAATATTGGTAAACAATTTAAAGTCTATTGGCAATATTGCAAAGTTTACCTTATTAGGCATTTGGATTTTATCAATCATTGGATTAATTATTATAGGCATAAGACAAGCTAGCGAACATGCTTTTAATGAACGAGTTGTTGAAAAACAAGAGTTTTACATGGCTCCTGCAGATACGCTGAAAATAAAAATGGTTAATAATGACACTTATGGAAGCCCTTACAGAAGTCATCAATCATTTAAATTTGCTCATAATGAAAAAGGAGATAAAATTATTTATTCTTCAGATATTGAAATTATAGTGAAATCGACCACAGATTCATTAGCCACCATAAGTATTGAAAAATCAGCTGATGGAAGAGATTACGCTTCTGCCATTGAACGTGCAAAAAACATAAGCTATCATTATAAAATAAAAGGAAATGACATTCTTTTAGATAATTATTTGTCTACAGAAGTTAAAAATAAATTTAGCGATCAAGAAATTGTCGTCATCTTATATTTACCTGAAGGTATTATTGTTAATTTCAACAACAATACCAAGAATTTTTTAAATTATAGAACTCACGATGGGAACATAGTATCTTCAGATTATACAAATCACTTTCTAAAAGTCATTACAGATGATGTGGAGTGTTTAGATTGTCCTGATGACATAGATATTGACATACAAAATGACGACGACGGCATAAAAATCAATAAAGAAGGCATTGAAGTTAAAGTAGACAGTAGTAGTTTAAGAATTAACAATAATGGGATAAAAGCCAATAGTCCAGATGTTAAAGTAAACATTGACAACCAAGGTATTCAAATTAAAACAGATTCCGATTAACATTCGGGACCAATAACAATTCATCAATAAAAATCAACAATTCAGATATTTAAGTTATTCATTAACCAGATTTACTTAGATATTTGACAACATCAAAAAACTAACAGTTATGACAACACTAATCAAATTTTTAATTGCAACCGTATTAAGTCTATCATTTTTCTCATGTAATTTTGATATGAATTTCATTCAAGGTGTTAAAGGAAATGGCAATATTCAACTAGAAAACCGCATTCCAAACCAATCTTTTAATACCATTAAAGCAAGCCAAGGACTTGAAGTTTATTTAACCCAAGGAAATGAAGAAAGCATTGTTATTGAGGCTGATGAAAATTTACATGCCATCATTAAAACAGAAGTAAAAGACAATGAATTATTAATTTATGCAGACAAAAATATTGAACATGCCTCTGCTAAAAAAATTATGGTAACCTTTAAAGATGTTATAAAAATTACTTCAACCAGTGGTAGTGATGTGATTTCTAACAACACCATCAATGCCGATTATTTAGAACTGGACAGTTCAAGTGGCAGTAATATGAACCTTAATGTAAATACCAGTACCCTCACTTGTAATTCTAGTAGCGGAAGCGATTTAAAACTTTCTGGTAAAACCGAAAGACTAATTGCCGAAGCCTCAAGTGGAAGTGATATAAAGGCTGCCAATTTAATTGCAGAATCCAGTCAAGTAAAAGCAGCAAGTGGCGCAGATATCACAGTAAACACCGTTAAAGAATTAACGGCCAATGCTAATAGTGGAGGCAATATTAAGTATTACGGAAATCCTGAAAAAGTAAATATAAGCGATGCCCCATCTGGTAGTATAGAAAAGCGATAATCTGGAATCCCTATATATATTGGATTTGTGCATAAAAAAAACCAGTTGTTAAAACAACTGGTTTTACTTGTAGCGGGAACTGGACTCGAACCAGTGACCTTCGGGTTATGAGCCCGACGAGCTACCTACTGCTCTATCCCGCGATATTAAATCCTAAAACAATTTTCTTAGCTTTTAACTTTCGGTTCATAATGCCGAGCATCTTGTTTCGGATTGCAAATATACAATCCTTTTTAATTTTGGCAAGGATAAATGTTAAAAATATTATTGCTATAAACTATCCTCTTGAAAATTAGACGACTTTAAATTTAAAATAACAATAATAATGACTCATGACAAAAAGTTGTGTAAAGAACAGATCAGCTAAAGGAACTGATTTTTATATTTCATCAAAAAAAATAAAATCTAAAAAAAAATCGTCTAAAAATTACTTTTCAGACGACCTCTTTCTAATTCAAAAAAAACAAACTAAGTGCGTTTTGCTTTTTTAGCAAGTTTTGCCGCTTTCTTTTCTTTTGGTGTTAAAACGGCTTCTTTTTTTACGTTTTTCTTTGCGTCTTGTGATTTTGCCATAGTTAATTAATTTGATTAATAAAGTTAAGCTTTAAGTACGATTCTAAAACGTGCTTTTCCAGCTTCTAAATGATGTATTGCTTTATTTACATCTTCCATCTTAAACTCTTCAACGGTAGGATAAATATCGTGCCGCACACAAAACTCTAACATCTTACGTGTTAACGCAATACTGCCTAAAGGACTGCCACCAACCGATTTTTCGCCCATAATCATGCTAAAGGCAGGAATGGCCATAGGCTCTAAAACAGCTCCAACCGTATGTAGTTTTCCCTGCGGTGCTAAGGTAGTTAAAAAGGAATTCCAATCTAAACTCACATTCGTAGTATTTAAAATAAAATTTAAAGTGCCGGCGATTCCTTGTAGCGCATCTGGATTTGTAGAATCTACCACATGATGCGCTCCCATTTTTAAGATTTCGTTTTTCTTATTAGGGTTTGAACTAAAGGCCGTAACCTCACAACCCCAAGCTTTTAAAAACTTAATGGCCATATGACCTAGTCCGCCTACACCAATCACACCTACTTTATCGGTAGGCTGAACACCTGATAACACAATAGGGTTAAAAACAGTTATACCACCACAAAATAAAGGGCCTGCCTTAGCCATATCTAATCCTTTAGGTAATAAAGTAACCCAAGACCAATGACCTCTTACAGCATCAGCAAAACCGCCATGTCTGCCCACAATGGTACCTTCGGCACTACCGCATAAATGTTGCTTTCCATCCATACATTGGTTACAATGCATGCATGAGGAAGAATACCAGCCCATACCAACTTTATCACCAATTTTAAGGCCCTTAACTTCACTTCCTAAGGCAATAACTTCTCCAACTATTTCGTGTCCTGGTACTAACGGATACTGCGTCATGCCCCAATGGTTATGTATCATACTTAAATCGGAATGGCAAATACCGCAATAAAGTACCTTAATGTCAACTTCCTCATTGCCAATATCAGGTAAATCATATTGTATTTTTTCCAATTTTGCGCCTGCTTGTTTAGCAGCATAGGCATTTATTTTTCTCATAATAGCTATAATTTTAACTGTGATAAGATATAAAAAAAATGGCGCACTTGTAGTGAAAAAGACGTTAAAATTCAATTAAACAAAAAAACTTATTTCTTACTTTTACAAGCACAAAAAAATAAAATCTGATGAAAATAATTGGAATTGGCAAAAACTATGTGAGCGATAAAGCAGATATCAATGCTCTTAAAACTGGTGAACAACTCATTTTTTTAAAAGCCGAAAGCACGTTAGTAACCCATAATAAAGACATCCTTTATCCGGATATTACAAATGAATTGGCTTATGAGGTGGAATTGGTTATAAAAATCGGTAAAAAAGGCAAAGACATTCTCTTGGAAAATGCGGCTTCGCACATGTCTGAAATAGCCGTTGGTATAGATTACACAGCCAAAGATATCTTTAATGCAAGCAGAGCCAACAAAGGGCCTTGGGCTTTGTCTAAAGGTTTTGATGGTGCCTCTCCTATATCTAGTTTTAAGCCTGTTTCAAATTTTAAAGATTTAAATAATATCAACTTTGACCTACGTATCAATGGAGAACAAAAACAAGCTGGAAACACCAGTGACATGATCTATTCCTTTAGCGAAATTATTGTCTTTGTATCTAAATATATGACCTTGGAACCTGATGACCTCATTTTTACTGGAACGCCTGCTTTGGGCTCTGGACTAAACGTAAAAGGCGACCATCTTCAGGCATCTATAGAAGGCGAATTACTATTGGATTTTAAAATTGTTTAAGCTTAATTCAAAAAACTATATTTATTTAGCACAAAACAGCTCCCTATTTGTAGTTTGTACCTTCATTTTTAACTAAATTGCTGGTATGAACACCATTGCTGAACGTATTTATGATTTTTTAAAAGGGTTCCCCCCTTTTAGCATGCTTGCGCCCGAAAATTTACGGGCCATATGTAAATCTGTTGAAGTGCATTATGTTGAAAAAGACAGCTTTGTTTTTAAAACCAATGAGCTTGTAAAAGACACCTTTTATGTGGTAAAAGATGGTGATATTGGTTTATTCTCTGCGAACAATGAACTGGTTGATGAGTGTGATGAAGGCGATATTTTTGGGTTACGCGCCTTAATGCGACAAGGAACTTATGTATTAAGTGCCAAAGCCATTGAAGAAAGCATTGTTTACAGCATCTCATCCAAATTGTTTGATGATCATATAGCGCCAACACCCGAAGCCAGTAAATATTTAATGTCTAATTTGGCATCAAATTATAGAAAATCTCATAACGAAGACCACAATCATACCAACATAAGCTCCTTAGAAAATACCGCTTCAGGGTTTACCGATCTTTTAGAAGAACAAACCGCCGATTATTCTAAAAATCCCATCGTATGCAGTCCGGAAACCAGCATAAAAGAAGCCGCAACGTTAATGACAGAAAAACGGGTTGGCTCTATCATAATTACACATAAGAATAAACCTCTGGGCATTATAACCGATAAAGATTTAAGAACAAAAATAGCCACAGGCACCTTTTCAATACATGACCAAGTAAAAGACATCATGTCTTCACCCGTGATAACGTATCCTACCAATATCACCGTGGCCGAAGCTCAAATTGCCATGATAAAACATAAAATAACCCACTTATGTATTACAGAAGATGGCACGGTGAATTCTGAATTGACAGGAATTTTATCAGAGCACGACATCATCGTGATTAGAGAAAATAATGCCTCTGTTTTAATAAAAGAAATTAAAAGAACTAAATCTGTAAACGATTTAAAGCAAATACGCTTACGTGCCCAAAAGTTACTGAACCGTTATATAGAACAGCAAATCCCTATAACATTTGCTTCAAAAATCATCACTGAAATCAATAACAGTATTACCTGCAAACTGATTGAAAACGCGGTTAATAGCATGCCTACATCGGTGCCAACTTCTTTTGCCTGGTTAGCCATCGGGAGTCAAGGCAGAGAAGAACAGCTTTTGCTAACCGACCAAGATAATTCCTTAGTGTTTAACGATGTTCCAAAAAAAGATTTACAAAAAACCCAAAGTTACTTTTTAGAACTTTCAAAAAAAGTAACCCAAGATTTAAATACCGTAGGTTTTGAGTTTTGTCCTGCCAATATGATGGCCAGCAACCCAAAATGGTGCTTATCCTTATTACAGTGGAAAGCACAATTTAAACGATGGATTACTTCGCCAGACCAAGATCATTTAATGCTTTGCACCATCTTATTTGATTTTGAGCCTATCTATGGCAACAAAGAGTTGGTGGACGAAATGGCTGAAGGTATTTTTGATTCTATAAGTCACCATGAAATATTTTTGAATCATTTAGGGGTCAATGCCTTAAAAAATCCTCCGCCATTAAGTTTCTTTAGACAGTTTTTAGTAGAACAAAGTGGCGAACATAAAGACCAGTTTGATATTAAAGCAAGAGCCATGATGCCATTGGTAGATGCCGCCCGACTTTTAATACTCTCAAACAATATAAAATCACATAACAATACTATTTTAAGGTATAAAAAACTTATGGAGCTGGAACCACAAAATAAGGACTTATACAATGATGCATTGCTTGCCTTTAAAAACCTGTTGCAATTCAGAACCGAACAAGGCTTAAAACATCATGATTCTGGTAGGTTTATCGATTTAAAATCGCTGAGCAAAGTCAATCGATTACAACTAAAAAATTGCTTTAAAACCATTAAGGACATCCAAGAATTAATTTTAGTCAGATTTAACCTATCCCAATTTTTGTAGCATGCTTTGGTTTAAAAAAAAAAACATCCTGATTTCTGGAATTCGTATCTGGAGCATTTTAAAAACCCTCAAAATACTGATTTAGAAACCTTGCGTTTTGTAGTGTTTGATACCGAAACTACAGGATTAAACCCAAAGGTGGACAGAATTTTGTCCATTGGAACGGTTGCCATTGAACATAAGGTTATAAAAATTTCTGATAGCTTTGAATGTTATATTTCGCAAGACATCTTTAATCATGAGAGTGTGAAAATACACGGTCTTCTTAAAACTGGTCCTCATAAAAAAATGGAGGAAAAAGACGCCATCGTGTTGTTTTTAAACCACATTCAAAATGCGGTTTTAATTGCACATCACGCGGCCTTTGATATAGCCATGATACAAGCGGCCTTAAAGCGAATGGGTTTAGGTAAATTAAAAAACAAGGTTTTAGACTTAGGCCATGTTTATAAAAAAGCAGAGATAAACAGAAGCCTTAAAGCGCATGTGAGTTTAGATGAATTGGCCGAACAATTCAACATTCCGCAACATGACAGACACACAGCCTCGGGCGATGCTTACATAACGTCTTTGTTGTTTTTAAAAATCATTGCCAAATATCAGCAAAAAAAAGAAATCCATCTGCATGATTTACAGTCGCCTGTTTCAAACATAGGTTTTATGTAAAATTATTATAATGTAACATTCCAAAAGAACCTGAACGTTGTTGGATTACAATTTTAAAATGTCATTATTTCTTAGAAAACACTAAAACCATAAAAACACCATAACCTAAAAGCAGTAAGAATCCTTTAATTCTGCTTATTTCAAAGGTCTTTTTAATAAATATCATAGGTAATAATATAACGGCATAGGCAAGCATCCATAAAATATCGTTTGATAGGATGTGTATATCAGTCACTGGTATGGGTTTTATCATAGCCGTAATACCTAAAACAGCCCCAATATTAAAAATATTAGACCCTATTAGGTTACCCAAAGAAATGGCTTTTTCCTGCTTAACTGCCGCAATGATAGAAGCTGCAAGCTCTGGAACACTAGTGCCAATGGCTATTAAAGAAACACCAATCACAGCTTCGCTCACTCCAAGTGATAAGGCAATGTCTTTAGCACCTTCAACCAACCATTCGCTTCCAAAATACAAAGAAAAACCTCCTATCAATAACCAAACCATGATTTTGAAGTTTGAGATAATAGCCAACGTTTCATCAACCTCTTCAGTCAGTATGGTGTCTTTAGGTTGTCTCATTAAAATAAAAACAAAAACGATGAGCGCAGAAAACAATACAAAACCTTCAACAAAACTTAATATTTTATCATTGCTTAGAAAGTAATATAAGGCCAAAGAGAACAGCATTAAAACAGGCCAATTCAACTTATAAAATGACTTATCCACAACAATAGACCCTACCATAGCTGTTAAGCCCAATACGAGCCCAATATTGGCAATATTGGAACCTATCACATTGTTTAATGCAATGGCCGGAGAACCTGACAAGGCTGCTTGCAAACTCACTAGCAATTCGGGCGCAGAGGTAGCAAAAGAAACCACCGTCATGCCAATCACTATTTTAGAAATACGAAACTTAAAGGATAACGCAATGGAGGTTCTAACCAAAAACTCACCACCAATGACCAATAAAACAAATCCTAAAAAAACCAAAAGCAGACTCATAAAACATTTTTTTTGCGAAGATACCATTTCAAGTCATTTTTCATTTAAAAATTTCACATTTCTTAACAATTTATGCCCTTTTGATTTTAAAGTTTCGTTAAACTTTTTTAGTCCATTATTTTATGTAATAAATTTAAATTGGATAATTAAAATAGACATCATCATGAAATCTAAAAAAGTTTTAAAAATTACGCTAACTATCGCTGTTATTATGATCCTAGGAACCGTTTCTTTTAAAAGTTTTGCCAACAAAAACAACTTACCGACTATAACTTTAGTTAACCCTTTTGACAAAGATTCTAATGTCATTGTTACGATTGACAAAACAACCACGTCAAAAGATTTTCAGGAAATAAAGGATATGTTAAAAGAAAATGACATCACGGTCACTTTTAGCAAGGTCGAGCGAAATGATTTAGGAGAGCTGACGGGCATAAACATCGCATTGGAAGACGGCAAAAGCAATAAAGCCGAAAGCTCTATTTCAAGTAATATGCCCATTGCAGAAATAACCTTTGGACGCAAAGACGGTCTGCTGTTTATTTCACAAAGCAATGCAGAAACTGGAGCTTTTGCTTTTTTTAACCAACCCAATATGATCCCTTTTGGGTTTGAAAGTGACTCGCTAATGGGTCAAAACTTTAAATCATTTGGAAATTTAAGTTTTGATCACTTTTTTAACGATACCGATAATTCATTTTTCTTTAAAGGTCAGAATGTAACCATTGACCAATTGCGTGAGCAAATGAAAAAACAATTACAATCTAGCGGAATGAATTCCAATGGATTATCATGGTTTTTCGATTCTCAACAGGATCCTAAGCCCCATATTAATTTTATGGATAGCCCAAGTATTGAAAAGTTAATCATTATAGACGGTAAGGAATCTGATTTTGAAACACTTAAAGACTTGCAGAAAAAAGACAAAATAGCCGTGGTTGATATGCTTAAACCGGAAACAGCGATGAGTGTTTATGGCCGCAAAGCAAAAGACGGTGCCCTTATTGTCACAACAAAATAACCCAATTTAATTACAAAGATAACAGGGAGCCCAACGGGCTCCTATTTGTTTAAAATTGTTTGGGCTCAACTATCATTTAAACACAAGTATTAAAACTTAAAATTTAGTTAAATAACTACAAAT
>PFKE01000051.1 GCA_002784145.1 Flavobacteriaceae bacterium CG_4_10_14_3_um_filter_33_47
GTCACCACCAATAAAGTAGTACTCATTTGAACAGCTTTGGTAAACTGAAGCAATAATAGGCCTAACCAACTTAAAGGCGGGCCAGGAAGCACAGGTAATAAACTGCCTAGCAAGCCTAAAACCATAAATAAAGCCGAAATAATGACTAATATAATATCCATGTTATGTTAATAAATGATGCCTAAGTTGGTCTAAGATATAAAATATTTGTTACATTTTTTAACTAAAAAATTAGTTTAAACTAAATATTTAGTTATATTTGTTTTTTATAACTAAAAACTTAGTTGAAACATGAAACAGCTTACAAAAGCAGAAGAAGATATTATGCAAATTCTTTGGCACCTTGAAAAGGCCAATGTAAAAGATATTATAAAAGAATTTCCTGCACCAAAACCAGCCTACAATACCGTTTCAACCATGGTTAGGATTTTAGAAAACAAAGGGTTTGTAGATTATGAAAAAGAAGGAAAAGGACATATTTATTTTCCAAAAGTAAAACAACAAGATTATAGTAATCAATCCATTAATAAATTGGTTGACAATTATTTTCAAGGCTCGTTTAAAAGTATGGTATCCTTTTTTGTAAAGAAGAATGACATTAGTTTAAATGAAATGGAATCTATCTTAAAAGAAATCAATAAAAAAGAATAGATATGCTACATTATATGATACAAACCATAGCCTTTCAGGTATTCTTTTTATTAGTGTATGATGCATTTTTAAAAAAAGAGACTTTTTTTAATTGGAACAGATTATACTTGCTTTCTACAGCAGTATTATCTATTGCGCTACCTTTTATTAAAATAAACAGTTTTAAGGATGTTGTGCCTCAAAAATATATTATAAACCTGCCCGAAATTTTTATTGGAAATCAACCTCCGTTTAATGCAAATCAGATACACATAGAAACTATTAGCACCCAAACTCAATCTGCTTTTTTATGGGATGCTTTATTTTATGTTGGAGTTTTAATAGCCACCTTATTATTGATTTTTAAAATCACCAAAATTGTATGGTTATTATATAAAAACCCAAAGAGTAAAATAGGGTTTCTTAATATCGTGAGCCTTATAAATAGCTCAGCTGCCTTTTCATTTTTTAATTATATCTTTTTAGGCGAGCGTTTAAGTGAAACAGAAAAAGAATCTATTTTAAAGCATGAAATAGTGCATGTAAAGCAAAAGCATACACTAGACTTATTGTTTTTTGAAGTATTGCGTATTGTATTTTGGTTTAATCCTTTAGTGTATATGTATCAAAATAAAATAATGGTGCTTCATGAATTTATAGCGGATGACAGTGCTGTAAAGCATCAAAATAAATCAGAATACTATCAAAATTTGTTATCTCAAGTTTTTGAGACCAAAAATATATCATTCATCAATCCATTTTTTAAACAATCACTCATCAAAAAACGAATCGTTATGTTACAAAAATCAAAATCAAAACAAATTAACTTATTAAAGTATGTATTGCTAATCCCTATGATTTTTGGGATGTTAGTTTATACATCATGCGTTCAGAATTTATATTCTCAAGAAAAGAAAATCCAATCTGACATTAAAATGGCTCAGGACAATAAATTAATACAAAAAATAAAAGCCGTTAAAAACCAAATTCAAATACAAGGAAATACGAGTGAAGAAGAAGACAAGGGTTTAAATTTATTATTGAAAATTGTTAAGCAGAATGATTTAGATACTCAATTGGTTGAAGAAGTACAAGCGTATACTTCTGTAGAGCCCAAAACAGACTTGATGTTAAAAATAGTTGATGTTTTTGAGCAAATTCAAGCACAAGGAACTATTTCTGAAGAAGAAAATAAAACATTAAAAGAATTGCTCATTTTAACAAGTGATGATGGGTTTAACAACCCGTTTTTTGCTGATGTTATTAAAGACATAGAAGTACCTTTTGCAGTGATAGATCAAGTTCCTGTATTTCCTGGTTGTGAATCGTTAACTTCCAACATAGAACAAAAAGAATGTATGTCTAAGGAAATTTCAATGTTTGTCAGTAAGAACTTTAACACTAACATTGGAAAAGAATATGGGTTAGTTGGTAAACAACGTATTAATGTAATATTTAAAATTAATCAAGAAGGAAATATTGTTGATGTACGTTCAAGAGCACCTCATCCAGCACTGGAAGCTGAAGCTATTCGAGTAATTAAAATGCTCCCTAAAATGCTTCCGGGCAAACAAAGAGGAAAGGTTGTTACGGTGCCTTATTCGTTACCCATTATTTTTATGGTTCCGGAAAATAAGTCATTAGAGAAGAATGATTAGAAAAACTTTTGTTTTATTATTGATAATAGTGATTAAAACCGAAGCACAAACTTCAATTTTAAATATTGCAGATAGTTTATACAGCCATGGTAACTTTGCAAAAGCTATTGAACAATATAAAATGTATAATAAACCAAATGAAGTCTATTATAAAATAGCTAATGCCTATATTGCTTTAGGGAATTATGATGAAGCCTTGTTGAATTTTGAATCGGCAATAGAAACCAATCCTAAAAATCTACTTTTAAAATACGATTATGCTAAATTGTTGTCAAATACAAAAAACTTTACTAGGGCTTCAGAAGAATTTAATAAGTTAATAAAAACAGATTCATTAAATCCTAACTACCACTATGAGCTAGGTTTGGTTTTAGAGCAACTTAATGATTCTACTTCGCAAAAAAAATATTTAAAAACTTTTAAATTAGATCAAAACCATCAAAAAGCTATTTATAAAATTGCGAAATTTTATCTTCAAAAACGCAAACACGACTCGGCAACCTATTATATAAATATAGGATTAAAAACTTATGCCAACAATAAGGAATTAATAAATTTAAAGGCCCAAAATTATTATTGGTTACAAGATTATAAAAATGCAGTTATATGGTTTGAAAAGCTTATAGAAATTGGCGAATCTTCAGAGTTTATCCATGAAAAGTTGAGTTTATCTTATGAACAATTATATGAATATGAAAAAGCTATTGAACATCGCTTATTAGCTTTAAAATATAATCCTAATAACGCAACAGCATGTTATGTTTTGGGAACCTATTATGAGAAATTAAGTGATTTTGAAAATGCAGAAAAATATATTTCTCAATCATTATTAATAATAGATCAACCTTTAGATGCCCAGTACAGAAAATTAGGAGCCGTTTTAAATCAACAAAATAAGCACAAGAAAGCCATTGAAGCTTTTAAAAAGGCGATAAATGAAGATCCAAAAAATGAGTTCTCTAGTCTTTATTTAGCTTTTACACTTGAAGCTTATTATGCAGATTATGATGCAAAGATAAATTCGTTTGAAAATTTTAAAATGAAGTTTCCGTCTAGCGATTTAAATAAATTTGTTGATGGCCGAATTTTAGAATTAAAAAAGGAAAAGTTTCTTAAAGAGAATAAAAAGGAAGATTAAAAATATTTTTGTTACTTCGGTTTTTGCTTTTAAAAGATGTTAAAATCTAAAAAAATTGTACTTTTCGGTTTCAGTTTTAATCCATGAAGCCAATCTGTGTTTTTCTGTTGTTCATCCTATTCACGTCATGTGACTATTTTAATGTAAAAAAAACATCTTCACAAGCTATTTTAAAAGAAGAATTACAAACTTTTAACTGGAATGAGGTTGATGAATACCCATCATTTTCTATCTGTGATTCTTCTGAAACTAAGTTACAAAGAAAGCAATGCTTTGAAACGGTATTAACCACACATATAACAAGCTTTTTACAAAAAGACAGCATAGTTGTGACAAAGGACATAAAGGACACCATAATCCTTCAACTTCAAATTTCAGAAAAGGGCGTTTTATCATTGATAAAAGTTAACGTTGACTCAACTACAAGTCAAGAAATACCAAACATTAAAGAATTGTTAACCAAAACTTTAGATTCGTTGCCAAAAATTTTTCCAGCCGTAAAACGTGGGCAACAAGTTACGACGGAATTCAAGATACCCATAATTATTGAGGTTAATTAAGGTTATAAACCAAATTTATATCCTATAGCAAAATCAACAGGAAAATTACCGGCATTATTAATAAATACAGCAAAAAGCTCATTGTAAGCCATGGTTAAAAAACTATTTTTACCAACTTTAATATCAGCGCCTAAACCAAAAGAACCTGGAATTTGAAAGTTAGATTCATTAATAGTTTCATTTGGAAGGCCATTAAACTTAAACGTTTGTTTTGAAAATGTATAGGTTGCCAATCGTAAGTTACCATAAACATTAAAAGAATATTTTTTTATAAACCTGTACCGGTAACCCAAGGCTAATTGCGTTGAGCTGTATTCAAAAGCATCATCATCTAAAGCGTGAAGAATGCTAAAAAAACCAGCATGCATAGAGTTTTCTGAAGATGATAATCCTTCCAGTTCTGCACCAAAAAAAGGAACAGTTGTATTGTTAGGGTTAGTTACAAAGGGCTGATTTGTTATGCCTCCAAAAAAACCTAAACGCCATTTTAAAGTTTCATAAGTTTCATTGTAAGTACTGCCAAATAGTTTATTATAGTTTTTTACAAAGAGTTTAAGATCTTGTAAAGTAAAATTTAAATGGCTTGTAGAAATACTATTGTTTTGAGTTAAATTATTTAACTGAGTTTTATATTCTTCTTGAAAACGGTTTTCTTTCTTTGTATTTAAAAGTTCAAGAATATTACCATCGTTGGTTTTTACAAAATAACGATATTGTTTATCTATCACATGCCATAATAAATCCAATTCGCCTTCAACTTCAGTTTTTAATTCATAGGTTTTACCATTAACATCTATTTTTTCTTGAGCGGATAATGGTGTATAAACTACCATAAATAAGGCTATAAAAACAAAGTATTTCATGATGTTTAAGATTTTGGATACCATGTAAATCTACTAAAAATAAATGAGAAGTTTTATTTTTTGTAAGGTCTGTTTTTCCACTTGTAGCCTTTAAAAATTGATAAGAATGCCACATAAAAACTAAAAAAAGTGTATATAAAAAAGCTAATGAAAACACTTGGTAAAAGTTTTTTTTGATTATAAAAACTTGCCGCTTTATAGATTAAAAGCACATCTATGTTAAATTTTATAAATAGCAAATAAAATAAAACACTGCCCTTTAAAGCACCTAAACAAAACAGTAAAATAGCTGCTATTATCACAGAATTCATAAGAAGTACTACCAGTCCGGTAAGTTTTCCAAACCAGTGGTTATAAGAACTTGTTTTTGCTGCCCAACGAATTCTTTGATCAAATAACTCTTTCCACGACTGTTGTGGGTTTGTAGTAACGATGGCTTGTTCACATTTTAAAAATTTAACCTGTTTTGGATACCGTTTTGTAATTTTTTCCAGTAAAAAAACATCATCACCGCTGGCAATGTTCGCATTGCCTTCAAATCCATTTACTTCCAAAAAAGTAGCTTTCTCATAGGCAAAATTTGCGCCATTGCATAAAAATGGTTTTTCTATACCAAAGCCACCTATGGTTGCGCCCTGTAAACTTAAAAAATCAAGCGTTTGAAAGCTATTTAAAAATCCAGATTCTATATTAAAAGCAACCGGAGCGGCAATACACTTAGGGTTTGTTTTTTGTATAAGCTCATCAAAACCATCCAGCCAATATTTTGGAAGTATGCAATCAGCATCGGTTGTTACAATCCAAGGGTATTTTGCCTGTTTTATTCCTTTGGAAATGGCATCTTTTTTAGGGGAATTGGAGGTTCGCTCATTGCTGATAATTAAAATATTTCCATTTGAAATAAAACTATTTTTTATAATATCTACCGAATTATCTTCAGAATCATCATCTACAAAAATTACTTCAAATAGCTGATTGGGATATTGTAAGGATTGAATAGATTCCAATAATCTTGATAAATTCTCACGTTCATTTCTAAATGGAATAATTACTGAAAACTTTGTTTTAGGCTCAAGATGACTTAGTTTAAACGGTTTTACTTTTTCAAATCCGTAAACAAAACTAGTAATCCATAAAACATATACAATGGTAATTATGGTAAGTGTTAACGTTAGCATGTCTTGTTTTTTGGGAGTTTAAACTCAAGTATAAAGTAGCTACCTAAAATGCTAGGAAGAACAAAATTTAAAATCCACATACATGTAACTGTATTTAAAACAATAAGTTCATTAACGCCAATTAATGAGAATAAATAGACCGAAATGCCTGCCTTTATAACCACATCCAGAATCATTATTGAAGGTATTATTGAACTGATTAAATAGATGCTTGAAATAATTGTCATGGCTTCAAAATAACCAATGTCAACATTAAATAGAATCAGTAAATAGTAATATTGAAATGAAAAAAATGCATACCTGATAAATGAAAATATAAAGCCTAAATACAGACTTTTTTTAGGCAAGTTTTTAAAAAATAAGACCAAATTTTCAAGACCAAATCTTTTGATTTTAAAATGATTTCTTTTTAACATCCAAACCATTGAAACAACAATGATAAGGCTCAATATCAAGAGAATAATTAATTGATTTGATTGAAAGGGCAACGGAAACTTTTGAGATAATAAATACATACCAATCATGCCAAAAAGAACAGTCACTAACATTTGAAGAAGATTGCTAACCAAATTTGCCAAAAGAACACGTTTTATTAAAGGACCTTCAAAAAATAGGGCCTTTGCGCCATAGTCTCCAATTCTATTGGGTGTAAATAAAGAGACTGTTAAAGCACCTAAACTTTGTTTAAGGGCATTGGTAAAACTAACTTTTGTTATAAAACATACTAATTTTTGCCATTTAAGAATTTCAAAAAACCAATTAATAATGCTTAAAAGCACTAAAAAACAAATGCTTTTTAAACTAAAAACATCATTTTTGCTTAAAAATTGAATAAAATCGTTAAAACTTAAATCTTTGTTTTTTGATAATTTGTTGTAGATAAAATAAAAAGCCATAACAAGAAGGCTTATTTTAATAAGCACAAAAAAGAATTGTTTAGTTTTGTATGGCAACCGTTGAATCATAGGCTCAAGTTGCAAATTAAACCAATATTTTGTTACCATATCCAATGGAATTCATTAATGACTAAAGAAACCATTATTTTAGGAATCGATCCAGGCACAACCATCATGGGTTTTGGACTCATTAAAGTGGTTGGAAAAACCATGCAGTTTATACAACTTAATGAGCTGGATTTAAAAAAATATGATGACCATTACCTTAAATTAAAACTGATTTTTGAACGTACTATTGAACTCATTAATACCCATCATCCTGACGAAATAGCCATTGAAGCCCCTTTCTTTGGTAAAAATGTGCAAAGTATGCTTAAGCTAGGCAGAGCTCAAGGTGTTGCTATGGCTGCTGGATTGAGCAGAGAAATTCCTATAACGGAGTATTCTCCTAAAAAAATAAAAATGGCCATTACCGGCAATGGAAATGCCAGTAAAGAGCAAGTGGCTAAAATGCTTCAAAGTTTGCTGAATTTAAAAGAATTGCCTAAAAATCTGGATGCTACCGATGGTTTAGCGGCAGCCGTTTGCCATTTTTATAACTTTGGTAAAGTAAGTGTTGGTAAAAGTTATACCGGTTGGTCGGCATTTGTGAAGCAGAACGAAAGCAGAATTAAGAAATAATGTCAGGCATCTACATCCATATCCCATTTTGCAAACAAGCTTGCCATTATTGCGATTTTCATTTTTCTACCTCTTTAAAAAAGAAAACAGAATTAGTTCAAGCCATCGTAAAAGAAATTGAATTAAGAAAACAAGAGTTTGAAAATCAGTTGGTTGAGACTATTTATTTTGGTGGTGGAACGCCATCTTTATTGAGTATTGATGAATTATTATTGATTATTGAAACGATTTTTAAGCATTATAGGGTTTCAGACAATCCCGAGATTACCTTAGAAGCCAATCCTGATGATTTATCTAAAAATCTAATCATCCAACTATCTAAAACTCCAGTTAACCGTTTAAGTATTGGTATTCAATCTTTTTTTGAAGCCGATTTAAAACTCATGAATCGCGCTCAAAATGCTGAAGAAGCTAAAGCGTGTTTGCAGGAAGCTACTAAATATTTTGACAATATTTCGGTCGATTTAATCTATGGAATTCCTGGATTAACCTATGAAAACTGGATTAAAAATATAGAAACTGTTTTAAGTTATCAGATTCCTCACATCTCAAGTTATGCTTTAACGGTCGAGCCAAAAACAGCGTTGGATACCTTCATTAAAAAAGGGATCATTCAAAATGTTGACGATGAGTTGGCGCAAGAGCAATTTCATTTGTTAATAGAAAAGCTGGAAGCATCTGGATTTGTGCATTATGAATTGTCGAATTTTGGAAAACCAGCGTATTTCAGTAAAAATAATTCGGCGTATTGGCAAGGAAAATCCTATTTAGGAATCGGTCCTTCTGCGCATTCGTTTAATGGCAATCAACGCAGTTGGAATGTTCGAAATAATTCAAAATACATAAAAGCTTTACAAGAAAACGTATTGCCACTTGAAATAGAAACCTTATCCATAACAGACAAATACAACGAATATGTGATGACAGGTTTACGAACCATTTGGGGCGTTTCTATTAAAAAAGTAGAACTGGATTTTGGCAAACAGTATAAAAATTATCTTTTAGAGCAAGCCAATCTTCATTTGAAAAACGATTTTTTGTATCTTAATGACGATAAATTGCTAATCACAAAAAAAGGCAAATTTTTAAGTGACGGCATTGCTTCAGACCTATTCAAAATAAATTTATAATGCTAGCAACCATTCAATATAATTCAAAAAAATACCAAATAGATTTTTTGCAACCACTTGATATTTCAATGCCAATGAGCGCTTCAAAAGATAATGTAAATGCATGGTATTTGGAAGCACCCAAAATAGAGCCCGCAATGGACGGCGAATGGATAGCTAGTGTTAAACAAGGTGCTTGCATCAATTTTAACAACATTTTTTTTAATCCACACGCACATGGAACGCATACAGAATGTGTTGGGCATATTACCGAAAAAGTGCATTCTCTTAATGAACATTTAAAACAGTTTTTCTTTTTGGCTGAGGTGGTTACCATTCCGCCTGTAAAACAAAAAGGGGATTTTGTAATTACAAGAAAACAGTTGCAATTTGCACTTGGAAATAAAAAAAGAGACGCCGTGGTAATTAGAACCATACCAAACACTAAAGAAAAATTAACGGCACAATATTCAAATACAAATCCGCCATATTTGTTAGAAGATGCTGCTATTTATTTAAAAGAAAAAGAAATAAAACACTTACTAATAGATTTACCAAGTGTAGATAAAGAAAAAGATGATGGTGAGTTATTAGCACACAATGCGTTTTGGAATACTAATGGGAAATTAAGAATGGATGCAACTATAACAGAATTTATTTTTGTTCCAAATACAGTTGAAGATGGCACTTATTTTCTAAATCTTCAAATTGCACCTTTTGAGAATGATGCGTCGCCCAGTAAACCCATTTTATATAAAATATTGGAATGATAGAGATTTCAACAAACAAATCTAAACTCCAAATTGAAGTGATTCATGCCTTTTTAACCGAGACCTATTGGGCAAAAGGAAAAACTATTGTTAATAAATATAAATGAAGTCGCTACACAATCTTATAAAGTTTAGATGTTAAAACTTCTACTGATATGAATCTTATGGCTAATGATTTTTACGAGTTAATAATAAAAAAACAAATATGAGAAAGTTTATTTTTCTGCAATTAATGTTGATTTATTTTATAGGTTTTTCTCAAAATTCAAAAAAAATTGACTCAATTAATCAAATCATACTAAAGACTAAATCTGATTCAATAAAATCGGTTGAATACCTAACACTATCAAATTTACATATTCAAAAAGATTCGATTTTTAGTAATATTACAAAAAGTCTTTATTATGCCCGTAAATCTAAAACACCAAAATGCATATCTAATACGCGCGTAAATTTGGCTAATTGGTATCAAATAAATATTTCTAGAGAAAGATCTATCAAAGAACATTTGGATGCGATTAGCGAATTAGAAACGTTTAATTTCAAGCCTGGTATTGCTAATCATTATATTCGACTAGGTTATAAATACAATACAACCCATCAAGATTCTATGCTTTTTTATTTGAATAAAGGGGTTAAACTTGCAAAAGAATCAAATGATGCCGGTGTAATAGTTACAGGTTTATTGGCTCTTGGGAATGTTTCATTTTTTAATGAAGATTTTAATAAAGCCCTTGAGTATTATATAGAAGCAGAAAAAATTTGTAATACAACTATAAGTTTAATAAATACAGAAAAGCATGCTAATAGCTTAGAATATATAGGCTATGTAATGCAAAGGATAAAACGATTTGATAAAGCAATTGAATACTTTTCTAAAAGCTATGATATTGTAATTAAATTAGGTTTTCCTAGTAATATAGCCGTTATGGAATCTAATATTGCGCAACAATATATGATTAAAGAAGAATACCATAATGCCATTCCATTATTAAATAAATCAATCGCTTACTACGAAACATTTAAAGTTCCAGATAATAGATCCATTTCTGCTTATATTAGTAGAGGTTTATGTTACAAACACTTAAATAAATTTAAAGAGGCTGAATACGATTTTTTAAAAGCAGTAAATATTTCAAAACTGCCAAAAAACACAAAACATTATACAAATGCGCTTTATAGGTTGGCAGATGCATATTTGTATTTTAAGGATTATAAAAATGCCGAAAAATATTACAGAGAAGCTGAAACACTATGTAAGGAAGAAAAAAATTATGACTATTTAAGAAGAATTTATAAAGGATTGTCTGAAATTGAGACGTATAATAAAAATTATGAAGAAGCTATTTCCTTATTGAAGGAAACCATTAAAAACGTCGAATTAGAAAGACAAACAAAACTTGATCAGGATATATTAAAAGTAGAGACAGCATTTCAAACAGAAAAAAAAGAAAAAGAAATAGAGCTGCTTTCATTAAAAAATGATATAGTAAAAAAACAAAAATATTACTACTTAGCATTTCTAGGATTTATTTTAGCCGTTTCTGTTCTAATATTTTTAGTTTTCAGAAATAAAATTAAAATTGCATCAAAGGAAAAAGAATTGAACAAAATAAAATCGCATTTTTTATCTAACATTTCCCATGAATTTAGAACACCATTAACTTTAATAAATGGCCCTTTAATAAAATTGTTGGAAAGTGAAATGTTAAATGAGGAAATAAAGCCAAGTTTAGAACTAATTCAAAAAAACACAAACAGACTTATTGAATTAGTAGACCAAATACTCGAATTATCAAAGTTAGATGCTGGTGTGGTAAAAATTAGTGTAGAAAAAGGGGATCTAGAATCTTTTTTAAAGTCTTCAACAGATGCCTTTCAGTTTTTGGCAAAAGAAAAGAAGTTAAAATTGCATACATCTATTGATGAAATGCCATGGGCTTGGTTTGACGCCGATATTCTAGATAAAATAATGAACAACCTGTTCTCTAATGCTTTGAAATACACAGTGCCTTTTGGGGAAATTGCCTTTGAAGGATTTGTTAAGGATGATAAAGAATTGATTTTGTCAATTACTAACGATGTGAAAAATTTTCAAGAAAAAGACCTTGATAAATTATTTGAAAGATTTTATAAATATGAAGAACAAAGTGAAGGTACAGGAATTGGCTTGTCAATGATTAAAGAACTTGTAAATTTAATGCATGGTAAAATTGAAGCTCAAATTATCGATGCTAAAAAAATCAATTTCAAAATAACACTTCCAATAACCGAAAACGCATTTTCGTCAGATGAGAAAATAATAAAAGCAGAATATATTGATAATAATAATGAATTAAATAAAATTCAAATTAACAACAAACCTATTATTTTGGTTATTGATGATAATAAAAATATTAGAGATTATTTGGGGTCTTTGTTAAATGAAGGCTATTCTATCCTAGAATCTATAGACGGAAAAGACGGTATTAAAATGGCAATAAATCATTTGCCTGATGTAATAATTTCAGATGTGATGATGCCACATATTAACGGAATAGAGTTGTGTAATATTTTAAAAAACAATGAGTTAACCTCGCATATTCCAATAATTTTGCTTACTGCAAAAAGTGGTGACTTTAATGAAATAAGTGGATTGCAAAGTGGTGCCGATGATTACATTACTAAGCCATTTAACCCAAAAACACTTCAAATAAAAATAAATAACATGGTTGAAAGTAGAAAATCTCTCCAAGAACGTTATAAGAAAGATGTTATTTTCAAGCCTAAAGATATCGCCATAACTTCGTCAGACGAAATTTTTTTAAACAAGGTAAAAAAAGTGCTGGACAAACATTTGAATAACCCAGATTTTAATCCTGAATTATTTAGTAATGAAATGGGGTTAAGTAGAATGCAATTACACAGAAAGTTGATGGCTTTTACGGGCTTAAACACCTCCGCATTTATACGCTCGCAACGTTTAATACAAGCCATTCAAATTTTAAAAACATCAAACCATACAGTTAATGAAGTTGCCTATATGGTTGGTTTCAACACCCCTTCATATTTTATTAAATGTTTTAAAGAAACATACGGTAAAACACCATTAGATTACATTAATAAATAACACATTCTTCTATTTTTTAGTTTAAATGTTACAATAGTGGTATGCTTTGTTACAGATTAAGCATACTATGGCAATTTTCAATTCTACTTTTGTTTTAACCTCTTTATAAGAAATCTGAGACATCAAATTTTTAAATAAAAGTCACTTTAAAACATCTATCAAAATGAAAACAAAAATTATTGTAACATCAGTTTTAATGTTTTTATGCGCTACATATTCTCATGCGCAACTCCTAAAAAAACTAAAGAACAGAATTGAGCAAAAAGTAGAAAATGTCATCGTTGAAAAAACCTCAGACAAGGCAGCCGAAAAAACATCCAACTCATTAGATAAGGTCTTTGATATCAATCCTTTTTCAATGGGAAAAGACAAAGTTGATACAGCCCTGATACCAGAATCTTATGAATTTAGTTGGAAATACTCCTTAAACATGAAAACTAAAGAAGGCGATATGGTATTAGACTACTTTTTACAACCAGGCCAACCATACTTTGGCTTTACATCTCCCATGATGGAAAGTATGTTTACCGTTATGGACAACGAACGCAACATGACAGTCATGTATATGCTATCTGATAAAAACTCCGTGATGATGGCCAATAGCATGCCTGACGATTTAGATTTAGAAGAAAGTGCCGATGAATCTGAAGCATTTGGTTATGAATCGCTTCCAGATAAGGAAATTATGGGTTATAACTGTACAGGCGTAAAAGCTACCAATAATCGCTATGAAATTAGTATGTATTTCACAAGTGATGCACCTGTGAGTTTCAGTGATATCTATAAAAAACAAAATAAAAATATTCCTCCAGGGTTAAAAAATTATTTTGGTGAAGATGATTATGTGCTGATGTTAGAAATGCAAATGACCGATTTAAAGAAGGATAAAATGAATGCCACCATGGAATGTATTGGCCTTGAAGAGGTTCAAAAAACCATATACAAAAGAGATTATAATACAATGGACCCAAAAAACTAATTAAAATGGAAACAAAAACACAAAACTGCAATTGCAACAAATAAGAATATAGCCATCAAATTTTTGGTATTGCTTTATATAAAGTTTGCGAGATTAATGATTGCCATTCATGGCAAAAGAAGTCATGTACCCTTTTTGGGTAAAAAATATAACACACAATTTAAAAATATAAACTTAAAAATTATGAAAAAAATAATTCAATATGTAGTTAGTATTTCATTATGCCTAGCAGCAATAAATGTAAATGCTCAAATTAATACACCAAAAACAATCACTGGCCAAAAGGATAAGAATATTAATTTGTCTAAAATTAATCAAAAGCCTAGTCCTCAATTAAATGTCGCAAAGGTTAAGGAATATTTCAAAACCTTAAAAGTAGGTACAGCAAATGACAAAGAAGGAGAGAGAGAATTAACCTTGGTTAATAATAATTTTAAAGAAACAAACAAAACTACCGTTCAGCCAGGAAGTGTCATTAACAATACTAATAGAATCTGCACTAAAGAGCTTATAACAGTAGATGTAAAAGCACTAGATTTTAAAGCTTTTTCAATGAATGCGAAGCCAGATTGGTTAAAGCCTGGTATTATGATGAAGGCTATGTCTTTTATTGATGGCTCCAATACTATAGAAGAAATTAAAGCGAGAAATCCAATTACATTAAGCACTGATTTAAGAGGAATCAATCCTGTTTTTGAAGTTATGAACCCGCATAAAAAATCTCAAATTACTACAGCTGAGAATCATTTTATTAGTCAAAATGCCAATCCGGTTCCTGCTCAAATGACTTTTTATTATCATGAGGTACATTCTTTAGAAGAAATGAGCTTTAAACTTACAGGGAAGTATAGTTCTGGCATGGGTATGTTTTCTGGATCTGTCGGTTTAAATTATGGGACAGAAAAAGAATCAAACTATTACATGATTGAGTTTTCTCAAAATATGTTTAGTATAGAAGTTGATGGCATGGATCCTGCAAAAGTTTTTGTAGATAGTAATGTTTCTACTGAAGATTATATCTATTTATCAAAGGTCGGTTACGGAAGAAAAGGGGTAATAGTATTTAAATCTGATAAAAAAATAGAAGATTTCGGCGTAAAATTTAACGCCAAAATAAATGGTTTAGTTGGCTCTGGAGAAGTATCAACGGCTTATAATACATTGAAATCAAGGTCCGATGTTACTATTGAAGCATTTTATTATGGAGGTAGCACTGTTGGTGCAATTCGTTCTATTGAAAACACCATAAAAAATGGCACTCCCGATATTATTTCATATTTAAAAGACCAACCGTTTAATCACAAATTAGCACTTCCCATTTCTTATGAACTTAAAAACCTAAAAAATGAACGTGTTGGCTTGGGTAATAAATTTAAGCAGGTTGTAAGAACGTGTATTGAAAAAACAAATTTCAAACTAAAAGTTACTCTAACCGATATTCAAAATATTAATGGGCGAGATGGCGGTGGAAATAATCCTGATGATTATGCCATCCA
The DNA here is from genome assembly GCA_002784145.1 of Flavobacteriaceae bacterium CG_4_10_14_3_um_filter_33_47. Lineage (GTDB taxonomy): Bacteria > Bacteroidota > Bacteroidia > Flavobacteriales > Flavobacteriaceae > Yeosuana. Next base: position 15,068 of record PFKE01000051.1, read on the forward strand.
GCAGTATATTGATTATACAGCATTAGGGAAACAAAAAAAATACATTGCAAGAGACATTAATACATTTCCTGGAAGACAAAATGGACCTGTTCAAGTTGCAAATGCATCAAACATACTTATTTCTGGTGATGCAAAAAATCAACTACATATAAGAGAAGGTAATGAACCAAGAAATAGGAATCGATCTATAAATAACTCATTGGTATTTAATATTTCATATGATGAGTTTATGGATCCAAACGCAAAATTTAAAATATATACTTGGTTAAAAGAATATACAGATGGCAAAGATAAAGTACTAGCAAACAACACTTCTATTTCTGTAAATATTAAAGAAGTTTTAGAAGTACTTTCTGGTGCTCGACCATTAAATGAAACCACACCATTTTTTGATACAACCATTGCAAAAACCGTCAAGTTTCACAATTTCGGTGCTGGAAATATTCCATTGGCTAATATTCAAAAATTAAGCCCATTAGTTCTCGAAGGACCTATCAGAATTGGAAACCCAGGAGAAAAAGCTGCTGTTTGGGTACAATTTGAACTTATGAATTAAAAATAAAAACCATGAAAACCCATATTTTTTTATGCAGTATTTTAATGCTCTTGGTCTCTTGTAAAGACCCTGCAACCAAGGAAAAAGAGGGATTAAAAACCACATCAATTTCTTCTGCCATTGAAAATGCGCAGGAAGCAGCGGCAACCAATGCTTCGCAAGACAGAGAAAGCGAAAAGGCAACATATAAAGCTTTAAAGAAGAAAACGCCCTTAACCAATGATCAATTATTTGCAGTTTTGCCTAAACATATCAACGGCAATAAACCCGTTAGCAATTATGTGCTTCAGGTTAGTAGCCCATTAGCCTCGGGAGTCTATGGCCCTCTTGGAAAAAAGAGTTATAATTTTTTTATTCAAGATGGCGTAGGTTCGAGTGCTGTTGTTCGAAATTTTTTCGACAGCTATAAAATAAAAAATCAAGGGCCACCTAAAACAGAATATATCTATTTAGAAAGAGATGGTTACAAAACCATCGCTTTTTTACAGCCCGAAATTAAGCGTAACGAAATTCGGTTTGTTTACAATAATAGATTCAGAATCACCTTGGAAGGTCCGGATTCGGCAGACGTACTATGGTCGTATATCGACTTTGAAAATTTAAAAAAATTAGATCAATACCAATAAACATGAAAACAAGCTTTCACATAACGTTAATTTTTATGGTTTCCATGACCTTTTTTAGCTGCAAAAGTGACATAAAAACAAGCTCCGAAGAAACTGTAAAAACCACAATTTCGGAAACATCTAAAAAGGAAAAGAATGAAAAAACCAGAAAAACAGCCACTATTAATATGGAAGCTGTTATAAATGGTGAAAATTTCAGTTTAACAGACTATGATCCTGTAAGCAGTACCGATGTGGTTTTTCTGGACAATGGTATACAATTTAGAATCAATGATGTTAACAAACAAGGCGTGCTAGTGAACATGTATGCGCCAGATTTGCTAAAACAAATACCCATAACCATTTCGCAACAAACATCAGCACTTAAACCAGAAGAGGCGTATAATATAAAAACCCAAAGCAGGTTAGAAATAGTTATTCCTAGTAAAAGCCCCGTTCAGGGAGATACCAAAGTGCTTTTGCAAGGAACCGTTTCTTTAGAAGCATTATCTGAAAACAAACTAACCGTCATATTTACTGGAAATGGATTTGCACTTGGTAGTAACAAGAAAAACCTATTCCCTATGCAGGGAAAAATCGTTTTGGAAAACTTCAACGTTTATGACGGACGAATGCAATAATCAACTTAACTAATTCAAAATTAAACACCTCTATGGAAACAACAGAAAACAACACTGTTAAAATAACAAACGAAGCTATTGTAAAAGACGGCAAAATGATAGCCACAATTACTTACATCACCATTATAGGCTTAATCATTGCTTTTGTAATGAACAACGAGAAGAAAAATGCCTTTGCAAGCTACCATATTAAGCAATCGCTTGGGTTGGCCTTAACAGGATTGGCTCTTGGTGTTATAGGCATGATTCCCATTTTAGGATGGATTATAAACATCTTTGGCATTTTTGTACTGCTCTACATGTGGATTATGGGACTGGTAAATGCTATTAACGGACAAGAAAAAGCAGTCCCAATTTTAGGGAATAAGTATATAGAATGGTTTAAAAATTTATAAATCTTAAAACAATGAAACGTATTATCCTCATACTAGCTCTAATAGTATTCATTTCGTCTTGTGGAAATGGTTCAAAAAAAGCAGATAGTTCTGCGGTTAACGATACCCAAATTGAACAAACAGAAAAGGAGTCGTCAATTAATCCAGAAGACTTAAAAGAGCTGTTGTCTCAAGCAATACCATTAACTGAAACTGAATTTAAGAATGCCTTTCCAACTTCAATAAAAGGCTTGCCATTGGATGGAGAGGTATCAATTACAAATGCAAAGTGCAAACAAGGATATGCCACTTATGGAAATGAAAACATAACACTTTCAATTTATGATTGTGCTGGTGAATGTAGTGGTATGGCAACGATGTTTGGCACGGTTTACAGCATTAAAGCTCAAGATAACGACGATACCAAATACAGTAATCAAAAACGTGATGCTATTAAAACAACAAATACCTACAGGGTAAAACGCAACCAAAGTGATATTGTTTTTCTGCATAACAACAGATGGTATGTTGTAATAAAGGGTAATAACATGAACCCTGATGAGTTATGGAATGCTTTTGAATTAAATGCCTTGAAAAATTTTAAATAAGTACTTTGTAATGCAACCAACCAAAAAGCAATCAGATACAGCCAGTTCTAATTCTCGAAGGGAATTTATGCAGCAAATAGCCTTGTGTTATATGGCAGCAAACATCCCTTTATCATTTTTAGGATGTCAGTCTGATGACAATATGTTTGTAGGTTCGGGGAAAGTACCTTATAAAATTTGGGAAGAAATGCTCATGGCTTTGCAAACCTGTCCGGATTATCTTGAAGGACGTATGAAATCTTTAGTAGCATCTAAAGATGCCCAAGCTATGTTTAATTTTGTGAGAGATGAGATTTATTTGATGCCAGCAAATAGCAAATCCATTGGATATATTGGCACACAATTTAAATGGGGAATTAAGGGAGCACTCCGATATGGTATGGCAACGCCAAGAGAAAAGGCAGAATTATTGCATCAAATGTTTGCAGAAGCAGGAATTCCTTCTAAAGTGGTTTTTGAGCGTACTAATATTCAACCTGAAGAAGCCATGACATTTTTTTTAAGACCCATTCAACGAAAATTTAATTTAGAACTCTCTAAAAAACAATGGAAACAGTGGAAGAAGGAATTACAAATTGATAATAATGAAGATTATAAAATTCCTGTGCTTGATTCAGATTTCAAAAAAACAAATGCCTTAGCCAACCAATTATGGGAATTAATACCTAACAAAGAAACTTTAAATAAATCTGACTTTGATTTTAGATGGGATAATTATCGTACACCAACGGTAGAGTTTCAAATAGATGGTGTTACTAAATATGCCCATTTATTTGATGCAAACATTCCGTTTGGGGAATTAAAAAACAAAGGAAATATTTCAGAAGCGAATCCAATTAAACTAAACGAGGAAACTGTAGAAATTAGACTTTCTTACCGAGAAGCCATTCATCCTGATAAGGAGATTGAACTTATTTCAGGGTCATGGAAATCAACAGATTTAATAGGAAATCAAATACATTTTGCGTGTCTTAATGGTTTAGATTTAGAGCAGAGTGCCATGACACCTATTGGTAATTTACGCATATTCACACCAACATTGGCCTTTCAAGATTTTGATGCTACTCTTGAAACCATGGAGAAGCGGTCATTTATTGCAGACCCTATTACGTTGGAAGGTGAAAAATTAATACTAGCAACCAACAATGAAACTTCAAATGCTCCAGTTGTTTTAAACCCAACGAATCCAGAATTGCTTAAGACTGTAAATCAACTGGCCATAAAAGCAATCCCAATAAACAAACCACTTGTTAAAATTCAAGTATCACCTACTGATTCTGAAGGAAAAATTGTTGAAGGGTTACAGGTTCAAAATTTTAAGTTTTTAGATAACAAACAACCTATACAAGCCTTGATGGAATCCAATAGGCGAACTCCTAAAATTTTGATTTTATTTGATGCTTCTGGTAGTATGCCAAAAGAGTATTATGGAGAGAACATGAATAAGTTTGTGACATCACTTAAAGAAAATATCCAAGCAAATTTTCCTGCTGCCATAGTTGATACATGGTCTACACCATCCGAACTATTTACCTGGTTACTCAAAGCCTCAAAAACCAGTTATGATTTAATTTTGTTTGCAACCGATGGAGATAACAATGATGTTTATAACGAACAAGATTTAGCAACGTATCAAAATGGACCTCCTGCCCTAATCCTGAATGTTTATAATGACAATTCGGCCAATTACAAAAAGACCTTTGATAAAATGGCGGCCATTACAAATGGCATGGTCCTGAATGCAAAAGACCAAAATATAGTAATAGAAAAGGTTGTCGAATATGTGAATGCCATGGATATTCCACCGTATACATTTACTTATTATGCAAATGATGAAACGCAGCATGAATTAGTATTAGCGATGGATAAGGAAAGGCTTCATGCTAGTGCTATTTTTGAATTTAATGCCCTAAATAAAGAACACTTAAACCTAGGAGTTATTGGAATGTATCTCGATTTAAAAGTTGGGAATATACACACAAAACGTGTCTTGGCTGGCTGGGATCCAGTGACGCAAATTAACCAGAAACCTACTAAAGCTCATTTTTTAGATGTAAAAAGCCTCATTCTTGGCGATACAACGTTTTATTTTGAAGGTGAAGGACCAACTTTGGCAACCTCATTGGTGGATACGTTAAAGTTTAAACTATCTACACGCGGTTGGGGAGAAGCGCTGTTAGATAATGATTTACCAAAAGCAAAAACCGAATTTGAAAAAGGAGGGTTTCAATACCATTCAAACATACTAACATTAATGGCGCCTCTTGAAGAAGGTGTTACTAACAGTACGTTCACATTTGCATCGGGAATTCGAATTGGTGTTTGCAAACAACAAATTCATATAGAGGATAAAAAAACCATACAGTCTTTCGATTTTTTACCTACCTCCAATTATGTAAGTTTTAATAATGGCAATGCGAATGCATTTAAAATTAACCTACAAAAAACGGCACAACTCGCTATTCGTGAAGCGTCTCTTTTTAATAAAAGTACCCTTAGTCATTTAAACGGGAAAGAGCTTGTTGAAAGAACACAAGCCATTTCAGATAATTGGTTTACCAGTGAAGAACGGAACAAAGTTGACACCTATTATTGGAACGAAAGCATATATCGTGGTGATGGTAACTATAAACTATTTGATTCTGCAGGTGTAAGCAAGGCTTTTTGGCAAATTAATGCAGAAGGCGAAGTTTATGGTGTTTTAAGGGATGGCACAGGTGGTGGGTCTGGTCAAGAAATTGTTGATCAATTGTCAAAAATTATGGCTGCCATATCCATTTATATTTCCATTATTCAAAAAAGTGGCGCACTTAATTCCATAGGAGCTACATCATTGGCTATAGTAGCTGTTTATGGCGTGACCTTAACAAAATTATATGCCATTGTATGTGAATCACTTGTAGTTATGGATACTTCAGGAATGGATGATAAAATTAAGGAGGCTTTAAAAGAATTAGCATTTAACGTTGCTAAAACTATCGCGTATGGATTTGGAGGAAATACAATGGGTAATATGGGAGGATTGGATAGTCTTATTAGTATGATGGGAGTAAGCACTAATCCATATAGTTAATGGGGACTTCTAAAAATTAACCCATTGTTATATAGTTAATTATGGTTAAATTTAAAGTCAACTTCAAGGCGATAAAGAATGT
>PFKE01000138.1 GCA_002784145.1 Flavobacteriaceae bacterium CG_4_10_14_3_um_filter_33_47
GGGTTGACTGAAAAAATTATCAATTAATTGACCAATAATAAACACAAGCAAAACCCATACTATTTTTGTGAAAATAATGGTTGAAAGGTCTTGACTTAAGTTACTTGTCATGGTTAACATCACCATTAAAAAACCGCCAACCAAAGGTCCAACATAAGGAATCAAGTTAAGTAAGGCACACAAAAAGGCAATCACAACAGCATTTTCTACACCTACAATTAGTAAGCCTATGGTGTAAATAATGAAAATAATAAGAATCTGAAAAATAAGCCCTACAAAATATCTTGAAAGTAAATCCTTAATCGTGTTGTATGAGTTGGTTAAACGCAATTCTTTTGATTCTGGAAAGAATGTTAAGACACCATTTTCAAATAATTTACTCTCCTTTAAAAAGAAAAATGAGATGAATAACACTGAAAATAAACCTATACTAAAACTGCCAAAACCACTGATAACGGAGTTTAAAAAATTAGGAATAATAGAGTAATCAATTTTAGAGAGCAAACTAGACCTTTTAAAAGATTGCTCAATATTTAGATTGTTAATTTCAAAATAAGAAATTATTTGAACATATAAATTTTCGATGGTTCTTTGCAGTTTTTCGATATCCAGAAGCGATAAATTATGGCCTTGTTCAACAATAAGAGGGATAAAAAGCAAGATGAGTCCTATAAAAAAACTGATAAGAATCAACATGGTTATTATCACGGCTAAGGTGTTTTTTAACTTTAATTTTTGTTGAAAAAATATAACCATGGGTCTGCCAACTAATGAAATGACTACGGCAATAGCGATGTAAACAATAACCGATTGTATTTTGTAAAAAAAGAAGAGTAGGAGTGCTATTCCAAAAATAACTCCTATAGCTCTTAAAATACCGTTTGCTATAATTTTTGAATTCATTTAGTAAAGATAATAAAAGGTATTACAACAATTGCTTGGTAATTTCATACAAGATAATGTTGGTTGCCTGTACAACATTCATACTACTGTTTTGCCCAAACATGTCAATATGAATCACCTCATCTGAAATACTAAGAATAGCTTCTGATACGCCAAAATTTTCATCACCAACGACAAGCACTATAGGGTCTTTATCTGAAAATTGATAGGCCTGCAATGGATTGCTTTTGTTGGTAATTTCTAACGAAATGATCTGGTAGCCTTTGTTTTTAAATGATTTAACAACGTCTATGGCTGACGCATTAAATTCATACGAAACCACTTTTTCTGTGGCTCGTGAGGTTTTAGTCATTTTCTTGTTTAATGCTATGTTTTCACCACAGAGGATTAACTTTTCTACACCAAAGGCATCGCAAATCCTGAATAAACTTCCAATATTAGGTGCATTTGAAACATTTTCAGACACAATAATGATTGGAAATGTTTGTTTCTTAAACTTGGTATTGTAATGGTTGAGTTGCATTTGGATTATTAGATGGTTAGATGGTTAGATTTTTTGCCACGAATGCACGAATGAATTGTAGAAAATCAAACCATTAGTAATAATTTAAAATTGAGTAATTATCATAATTTGTTGTAAATAATTTTTGATGTAAACATCATGAGTGTACTCGTGGCAAATTAATTTTCAAAGACATATGTTACAATATTGGCTCCCATTTTCAAGGCTTTTTCTCTAACTTCAATAGGGTCGTTGTGCACAGTTTCATCTTCCCAGCCATCACCTAAATCACTTTCAAACGTAAATAATAGCAATAATCTATCATCATTAAATATACCATAAGCTTGTGGTTGTTTGCCGTCATGTTCATGAATTTTTGGCAGTCCATTCGGGAATTTATAAGCGATATTAAATATGGCGTGATTAGCAGGAAGTTTAACTAATTCTTTATTTGGAAACACTTTTTTAAGTTCCTTTTTAAGATAAGGTTCCATCCCATAATTATCATCGATGTGTAAAAAACCACCAGAAAGCAAATAATTTCTGAGATTTTCGGCTTCATCATCTGTAAAAAAAACATTACCGTGTCCTGTCATATGCAATAGAGGAAATTGAAAAATATCAGGACTTCCAACATCAACGGTTTGTGGCTTTGGGTTAATTTTTGTGTTTAAATTCTGGTTACAAAAGCTTATTAAATTGGATAGTGAGGTAGGATTTGCATACCAATCGCCACCACCTTTATATTTGAGCAACGCAATTTCTTGAGCAGAACATGGGAAAATTAAAAAATAAAAAACTAAAAAGATGATACTCTTTCTCATATTATTCATTTATAAAGGCCACACTATGGCAAGCTACTATGGCAGCTGTTTCTGTGCGCAATCTGGTTTCTCCCAAAGTTACAGGAATAAAACTATTGGTTAAAGCCATTTCAATTTCTTTAACACTAAAATCGCCTTCAGGCCCAATCAAAATAGTTACCTCTTCGGCTTTTCTTAATAGGTTTTTTAAAGATGATTTTTGGGAATTTTCGCAATGTGCGATGTAGCGTTGCCCCGTAAATTTTTGACTCAAAAACGACTTAAAAGAAATGGCTTGGTTAAGTTTTGGCAGGTAACAATTTAAAGATTGTTTAATGGCCGATTGTAAAATTTTTTCAAACCGGTCTGTTTTTATGATTTTTCGTTCGCTTTGGTCACAAATAATAGGTGTTATAGTGTCTACACCTATTTCGGTTGCTTTTTCTAAAAACCATTCGTATCGATCGTTCATTTTTGTAGGAGCCACGGCTAAATGAAGTTGGTATGAACGCTTTTCTTGTAATTTTTTTGAGGTAATTTTTACTAAACAATTCTTAACATCGGACATGGTAATCTCTGCAGTAAACAGCCAACCTTTACCGTTGGTTATGTATAACAAATCGCCAACTGATTTCCTTAAAACTTTTACAATATGCTTGCTTTCTTCTTTATCAAAAGAAAATTGGTTGGTTTGTTCCGTAATGTCTGGATTGTAAAAAAGTTGCATGTTTTAAATTTTTAACCGTGCTGATGCCGTAACATTCTGTTCTGAAAAATCACTTTCTAAAAATTTTAAATAACCAACCATGGCTATCATAGCAGCATTATCCGTAGTAAATTCAAATTTTGGCACATAAGATGTCCATCCAAATTTTTGTTCGCTATCTTTTAAAGCTTGTCTAATGCCTGAGTTTGCAGAAACACCACCACCAATGGCTATATGCTTAATGCCAGTTTGTTTAGACGCTAATTTTAATTTATCCATTAAAATACCAATGATGGTATATTGTATAGAGGCACAAATATCATTCAGGTTTTCTTCAATAAAGTTTTTATTAGCCTTTGTTTCCTTTTGAATAAAGTAAAGAATAGCCGTTTTAAGTCCGGAAAAACTAAAATTTAAACCATCTACCTTTGGTTTTGTAAATTTAAACGCTTTGGGGCTTCCTAATGCTGCTCTTCTATCTATTTCAGGTCCGGCAGGATATCCTAATCCTAATATTTTTCCACTTTTGTCAAAGGCTTCGCCAACGGCATCATCAATGGTTTCCCCTATGACCTTCATATCAAAATAGTTTTCAACCTTAACAATTTGGGTATGTCCGCCAGAAATAGTCATGGCTAAAAACGGAAATGGCGGTTTGTTAAGGCCTTCTTCATCAATAAAATGGGCTAATATATGGGCTTGCATATGGTTAACATCAATTAGCGGAATGTTTAACCCATAGGCTATAGACTTGGCAAATGAAGTGCCAACTAGCAGAGAGCCCATTAAACCTGGTCCTCTTGTAAAGGCAATGGCCTGAAGCTGATCTTTGGAAATGTTTGCTTTTGCTAAAGCTTGAGCAACCACAGGAACAATGTTTTGTTGATGTGCTCTTGAGGCTAATTCGGGCACAACACCACCATACATTTCATGGATTTTTTGACTGGCAATCATGTTACTTAAAATTTTCCCATTATGTATCACTGCAGCAGCCGTATCATCACAAGAAGATTCAATTCCTAGTATGTAAACATTTTGTTTGCTCATATATTAGATTAAGGCACAATAATTGTTAATTTTGAACATAAAAAAAAATCTGTTTTGTCCTGTTTATTGGTAAATGCAAAAATACTCAATTATTTTTTTAAAAATGTTAGAAAAAGGTTTTGTGGTTTGCCTTTAAAAAAGGTTAAATTTATTAGTGGTTTTCAAAATCGATTTTTTCTCTATAAATTAAAACGGCATTAATTATCAAAAAGTTTCTTAAAATAGTATCTAAAATAGTTGGTATTTTGTTACTGCTATTCATCATTTTGGTGCTGATTTTATCTATTCCACCCATTCAGACAAGCATTGGAAACTATCTCACCAATAGGATTAATGAAGATTTTGGAACCCATATTAATATTGATAAAGTCGGTTTAAAATTTAATGGCGATGTAGAACTTAAAAATATCTACATAGAAGACTACAAACAAGATACATTAATCAGCATTAAAGAATTGAATACATCTATTTTAAGTGTTAAAAACTTAATGAAAGGCACATTAGGTTTTGGTGATGTTGATGTTTACGGTTTATTTTTTAACGTTAAAACCTATCAAGGCGAGACCGATACCAATCTTGATGTTTTTGTTGCCAAGTTTGACGATGATAACCCAAGAGATAAAACAAGCAGTTTTCTTTTATCATCCAGTGACATATCCATTTATGATGGTGTTTTTAAACTATCTGATGAAAACAAAGAAAATGTAAAGATTCTTCATTTTGAAGGATTAAATATTAATGCTACCAATTTTTTAATACAAGGAAGCGATGTCAGCGCAAGAATTAACACCTTGGCTCTAAAAGATAGCAGAGGCGTGGTTGTAAAAAATATGATGACAGATTTCTCATACACCTTAGAAAATATGATCTTTGCTAATTTAGAAATAAAAACAACAAATTCTATTTTAAAGGGAGATTTAAAATTTTCTTACAATAGAGAAGATTTTAAAGAATTTGAAGATAAAGTTAAATTAACCGCAAAGTTTACCAATTCAAACATTCTTCTTGATGAACTTAATACGTTTTATAATGAATTTGGCAATAATCAACACGCTAAATTCAATGTAGATTTATCTGGAACTTTAAATGATTTACAAGTCCATAATTTGAATTTAAATACCAACACAAATTCAAAAATTATTGGAGATTTTAATTTTAAAAACCTATTCAATAAAGAAGAAAATAATTTTTACATGCTTGCTAAATTTAGCAATCTAACTTCAACCTATAAAGACTTAAAAGCATTATTGCCCAATGTTTTGGGAACTTCTATTCCATCATCATTTGATAGGTTAGGTACCTTTACCTTAGTAGGAAAATCAGAAGTTACAACATCAACCATATTAGCTAATTTAAATATTGAAACCGACTTGGGTTTTGTGGATTCTGATTTGGAAATGACCCGAGTTAATAATATAGACAATGCTTCTTACAAGGGTAACATCATCTTTAAAGATTTCGATTTCGGAACCTTCATTAACGATAAAAATTTTAAAACCATATCTTTCAATGTAGAGGTTGATGGGGTTGGTTTTGTTGCCGAAACTATAGATACCCAAGTTAAAGGCGATGTATTTCAAATGGAATTTAACGGCTATAATTACCAAAACATTAAAGTTGCCGGTAATGTAAAAAATAAAATTTTTGATGGAAATCTTATTACTAGTGACGATAATTTAAAATTAGACTTTAATGGGCTGGTAGATTTTTCAGAAAAAATGAAAAAATATGATTTTGAAGCTAATGTGTATTTTGCTAACCTTAACGCCTTAAACTTTGTAAAAAAGGATAGCGTATCTATTTTTAAAAGTCATGTTAGAATGAATATGAATGCTAGTAATCTAGATGATGCCTATGGCCAGGTAGTCTTTAAAAACACCTCTTATAAAAATCAATTAGACACTTATTATTTCAATGAATTCGCCATTTCTTCCAGATTTGAAGATCAAACAAGATTTATTGAGATTAATTCTCCAGACATTATTGAAGGTACCATGAGCGGTGAATTTGTATTTAAAGATATTACCAAATTGTTTGAAAATTCTGTTGGTAGTATTTATACCAATTATATTCCCTATAAAGTCAAAGAAAACCAATCTATAAATTTCAACTTTAAAATTTATAACAAAATTATTGAAGTATTTTATCCAGACCTTAAACTTGCTAAAAACACCTTTATTAAAGGTCAGGTTCGAAGTCAGGAAAAAGGATTTAGATTAACGTTTAAATCGCCCGAAATTAAATATTTAGATTATTTTGCCAATAACATTGAGTTACAGGTTGATAATAACAATCCACTGTTCAACACGTATATTGAAGTTGATAGTATTAAAACAAAATATTACGATGTCTCAAAATTCAACCTCATAAATGTCACAGTTAACGACACCTTATTTATGAGATCGGAATTTAAAGGCGGCAAAAAAAACAAGGATTTATACAACTTAAGTTTTTATCATACCATTAATGAAAACAATAAATCTGTATTTGGGTTTAAAAAATCTGATATAACCATCAAGGATAACACTTGGTTTATAAATAAACAACAAGACCATAACAATAAAATAGTTTTCGATAAAAAGCTGACAACGTTTGACATTGATAAATTTAAAATCAGTCATAATAACGAAGAAATCAAGCTTTCAGGATTTTTAAAAGATTCTACCCAAAAAAACATTCAACTGAAATTTAAAGATGTCGATCTTGCTAAGATTACTCCAGATATTGATAGTTTATCACTCACTGGAAATGTCAATGGAACCTTGGATGTTCTTCAAAAAAACGGCAGTTATTTGCCAAATACCGTTGTTACCATTGATAACTTCAAAGTCAATGATTTTGAATTTGGATCGTTCAACGCTAGTATTCAGGGCAATGAAAATTTAACCAATTATTTGGTAGATGTTACTATTAAAGATGATATTTCTAAAACCTTCAGTGCAAATGGAAATATTAATGTAACCGGTAAACAATCTGAAATAGACGTTAATCTAATTTTTAACAATTTTAATTTATCACCATTAAACCCTTTGCTCCAAGATGTTTTGAGTCATATTAGAGGAACCGTTTCAGGCACTACAAACGTTCATGGAAATTTAAAGAAACCTTCCATAGATGGCGTTTTAATAGCGAACAATGCCGGTTTTAAAATCCCATATTTAAATGTGGATTATGATATAGCCAACAACACAGAAATTACGCTAAAAGAACAAAGTTTTATTTTTAATAACTTACAATTAACCGATACAAAATTCAAGTCTAATGCAGAACTTAATGGCGCTTTAAGCCATGTTAATTTGTCTGATTGGAGTTTAGATTTTAATTTGAACACACAACGTTTAATAGTTTTAAACACCACTGAAACAGAAGATGCCTTATACTACGGTACAGGTTTTATAGGTGGAAATGCCACTATAAAAGGCCCAGCAGATCAGTTAGTAATCAGTGTTTTAGGAGAAACAAAACCGGGCACGTTTTTTAAAATTCCGTTAAGCAATACAGAGTCTTTTGGAGACAACTCATACATACATTTTTTAAGTCCAGAAGAGAAATTAGCTAAGGATAAAGGAATTGAAGTTAAGTTTCAAGAAATTAAAGGGCTGGAACTTGATTTCGATTTAGATATAACGGAAGATGCAGAAATTGAAATCATTATTAATAAAGATACGGGTCACGGTTTAAAAGGTAGAGGACGAGGCGGCATGCTTGTTGAGATAAACACCAATGGAAAGTTTAATATTTATGGTGACTTTTCTGTTTTTGAAGGCGTTTATAATTTTGCTTATGGAGGTATTATAGGTAAAAAATTCACGGTACAACCCGGAGGGACTTTGGCGTGGGATGGAGATCCTTTAAAAGCAAGAATAAACATGGAAGCCATTTATAAAACGCAGGCAAATCCTTCACCTTTATTGGATAATCCAATCAATAGAAGTATTCCAGTGGAGTTGAATATTAATTTAACAGGCGAATTAGAGCAGCCAGAACCTAGCTTTGAATTCGAATTTCCAAACGTCAGTTCAACTATCAAATCTGAGTTGCAATACAGACTTGAATCAACCGATGATAGACAAAATCAAGCTCTTTACTTATTGTCAACTGGAGCATTCTCAAGAGGATTGAGCGAGCTTAATTTTTCAGGAACCATTGCCGAGCGTTTAAATGGTATTGTCAATAGTATTTTTACAAGCGAGGGTAGTAAATTTAATGTAGGCGTTAATTATGAAGTAGGTGAAAACAGACCAGATTATAAAACAGATGACCGGTTCGACTTAACACTTCAAACACAAATAACAGATCGAGTGATCATTAATGGAAAGGTGGTTGTGCCTATTGGTGGTGAGACCCAAACCGTTGTGGCAGGAGATGTTCAGATAGAATTTTTATTAAATGAAGAGGGCACTTTAAGAGCCAAAGTGTTTAATAGAGAAAACAGTATTAGAAATTTTGGTGAAGAAATAGGATATACACAAGGCGTTGGAATTTCATATAATGTAGATTTTGATACCTTTAAAGAACTGCTTCAAAGACTATTTATAAAAACAAAAAAAGTCACCAACATTCCAGATAAAGAAAATAAGCAAGAGTCTGAAAGTTCCATCCCCAATTTTGTAGGGTTTAAAAAGCCCAAATAAAAATAAAAATGATAAAAATTACCTACTTAAAATATTGATTTATCAAAAAAACCTATTTTTTATTAACTAAAACGTTGTAGTTTTAACACGTTCATAAAAAAACTGAATACCTGTTAGTTATCTAATTTTTGTTTAGTAATTTTACTCTTTAATTAAGTAATAAATGTCAAATAAAATAAAAAAAATAGGTGTTCTAACTTCTGGAGGTGATTCTCCAGGCATGAATGCAGCTATTAGGTCGGTAGTTAGAACCTGTGCTTATCACGACATGGAATGCGTAGGTGTTTATCGTGGCTATGAAGGCTTAATGGAAGGTGATTTTAAAGAAATGAATGCCAGAAGTGTTAAAGACATTATCAACAAAGGAGGAACCATTTTAAAATCCGCCAGATCAAAAGGTTTTAGAACCAAAGAAGGAAGAGAATTAGCATATACCCAATTAAAAAATAAAAATATAGATGCCTTAGTCTTAATTGGTGGTGACGGTACTTTTACAGGCGGTATGATTTTTAATCAAGAATTTGATTTCCCAGTGATTGGAATCCCAGGAACCATTGATAATGATATTTATGGAACAACATCAACCTTAGGTTTTGATACTGCTTTGAATACAGTTGTCGAGGCTATTGATAAAATTAGAGATACCGCAAGTTCTCATAACAGATTATTTTTTGTTGAAGTTATGGGTAGAGATGCAGGGCATATTGCTCTAAACGTTGGTGTTGGTGCAGGTGCTGAAGAAATTTTAATACCTGAAGAAGACCTAGGTATGGATAGACTTGTTGAGTCATTAAGAAAAAGTAGAGAATCTGGAAAAACATCTAGCATTGTTATTGTTGCCGAAGGTGATAAAATTGGAAAAAGCGTCTTTGAATTAAAAGACTATGTAGACGAACACATGGAAGGATATGATGTAAGAGTGTCCGTTCTTGGGCATATGCAAC
>PFKE01000074.1 GCA_002784145.1 Flavobacteriaceae bacterium CG_4_10_14_3_um_filter_33_47
ACTTCAAGGGTGGTTATGACCGTTCACCAAGATTCTTCTAATTAATAATGATTACAATTATGAAAACAAATACATACATACTTGCAAGCCTTTTACTAGTTAGTGGAATAGCATTAGCTCAAAAAGGAAACCTAAAACGCGTAAATAAGCTTTTTGAAATGAGAGCTTACAATCAAGCGGCTGAAATTTATGAAACTAAAGAACGCTCTCAAGAAGTGCTTCAAAATTTAGCCGATAGTTATTATTATAACACGCATTTGCAGAATGCTATTAAAACGTACCGCGAATTGTTTGTTACTTACGGAGATTCCATAGATATTGAATATCATTTCAGGTATGCACAAGCCTTAAAAGGGGTAAAAGATTATAAAGAAGCCGATAAACATTTAAGCCGATATTTCAATAAACTTGTAAACACCAATGCGTTTATCGAGGCTTTGGAGAAGACAACGCCACATACTTTTAACCTAAAAGAAATTGACAATCCAAATGTTGGAAGCGATTTCGGACTCTCATTTTTAGGTGAAGATAAAGTGGCTTTTGCTTCTTCCAGAAACACAGAAAATCCATCCTATTCATGGAATGATTTACCATATTTAGACTTGTATTATGCCACAATGAGTACCGATGGTGTTATGGAAAATATCACTGCATTTTCTGATGCCATCAATACAGATTCTCATGAAAGTAATGCGGTTTTCACAAAAGATGGAAAAACCATGTATTTTAATAGAACCAACACATCTCGTAAAAAAACAGATGAAGAACGAATTGCTCACATTAAAATATTCAAAGCAGAATTAGTGGATGGTAATTGGACAAATGTTTCAGCTTTGCCTTTTACATCAAACGCTTATAGCACAGAACATCCATCATTAAGTAAAGATGGTAAAACACTTTATTTTGCCAGTGATATGCCAGGGACTTTAGGAGGTTTTGATATTTATAAAGTCGATATTAATGATGATGGAACTTATGGAGAACCAGAAAATTTAGGAGCAACCATTAATACCAAGCACAGAGAACAATTTCCATTTATAAGTGATTATAACGTCTTGTATTTTTCTTCAAACGGTCATGAAGGCTTAGGTGGTTTAGATGTGTTTAGAAGTAATATGGTAAACGGTGTATTTGATAAACCCGTTAACCTAGGAAACACCATAAACAGCAATGTTGATGATTTTGCTTATGTAATAAAAGAAAAAGACGATAAAGGTTTTGTCTCTTCAAACAGAACAGGTTACGACAGGATTTATGGATTTGCTAGAGAGGAAAACATCTTAACCAAATATCAAGTAGAAGGTATTGTACAAGATAAAAACAGCAAAGCATTATTAGCGGGTTCATTAGTAACCTTATTTAACGAAGCAGGAAATGTTATTCAAGACTCAATTGTGGGTGATGATGCTTATTATTTATTTAAAATAGAGCCTAATAAAAAGTATAAAGTACGCGGAACACGTAAAGCGTATATTCCTCAAGATGTTGAGTTTTCAACCGATACTCAAGGAAAAATCCAACACAACATCTACTTATCTTTAGAATCTTTTGCTGATGCAGAAGAACGTGTAAAAGAAAATGAAAAAGGCGATGTTCAAGTTGAGTTAGATAAAATTTTCTTTGATTTTGATAAATCTAAAATTCGTGATGATGCCGCCGTAACCTTAAATGTGTTGGTTGATTTAATGAAAAAGTATCCAACCATGGAAGTGGAAGTTTCAGCACATACCGATGCACGTGGACCAGATCAATACAATCTGGAATTATCTAAACGAAGAGCGGCTTCAACTTTAGAATACTTAGTAAGTCAAGGCATAGAAAGAAACCGATTGAAAAGTATAGGTTATGGAGAAATGCAACCCCTAAACGATTGTGTTAAAGAAGGTGTTTGCAAAGATGAAGAATATGATATTAACAGACGTTGTGAATTTACCATTTTAAATTAATCTGTCACTCTGAGCGCAGTGGAAGAGTCTCAATAAAATCTATAAAGCCTTTCTATTTTAGAAAGGCTTTATCTTTATATTTTTCTTTTGATATTCCTGCTCAGTTAGGAAGTTACTATAAGCTTAACAAGCAAAAAAAAAGGGGTACAAAAAGAAAACAATTCGTTGCATATATAGAAGTTTTTTTACACAGATCAGCTATAAAGACTAATTTTTGATGGTTTTCTTTAAAGGGGTATGGAAAAAACTGAAGTGGGATTCGGGATTAACCCAATAACACTTAATTAAAAAGAACATGACCGATTAATGAACCCCTTTTTACTTTTTTTAAACTGTAAACTTTAAATCTAAATATTGGCAAATAAAAAAAACCGTCTCGTATTTTGGTGTTGAGACGATTTCATTTTTTTTATTAAACCTAAATATTAGTCTTGTACTTGGAAAATAATAGGTAACGAATAAGGAACTGTTACGGGTTTTCCGCGTTGTTTTCCTGGTTTCATTTGTGGTAACAAACCAATAACTCTGGCGGCTTCCTTTTCTAATCCTGGATGCGGAGCTCTTGCACGAATACCTGTAATATTACCAGTTTTGTCTATTTTAAAAATAACATTGATACGTTGTCTTCCAGACAAACCTAATTCACTGGCCAATTCTGTATTAAATTTTTTGTTCACAAAATCAGATATCTTTTTAGACATACAAGCCTTTTTTGCATCGTTATTACCTGATTCACAACCTGGGAAAACAGGAACATTTTCGATAACTGCAAAAGGCACTTCTTCATCTTCTTCTATCTCTTCAACGGCAACATCTTCCACTTCAACAATTTCGGTATCCTGATCAGATTCTGTAGATTCAATAACAGTTTCTTCAACTTCAACCTCATCTTCTACCACTTCAATTTGCTCGGGTGCAGCTGGCGGTGGCGGTGGCGGTGGCGGTGTTTGAAGTTGCTCCGTAATTGGAATTTCTTCTTCTAATTCTTCATCTAAGTTTAACTGACCGATATCGATAGCCGACTTATCATAAGTCTTATAATTGATAGCATAATTTGTAAGAAACAACATTAAAGCTAAACCAATTGCGAAATAAAGTGAACTGTTTCGTCCAACATTTGCTTTAGGATTTTTCTTAAGTTCCATATTTTAATTGTTTTTGTAGATTGCTAAAATAACTATTTATTTTTCAAAAAAACAAACCTTTATATTATTTTAATAAGTATTTGTTTTTCATGCCAATTCCAAATGCCGTTAACAATACACCCAAGCTGTTTGCAAACACATCATTAATATCTGATGATCTGTAGCTTGTAACGGTTCCTTGAAGTACTTCAATAATTATACCAAAACTAATAGATACAACAATTGCTAATATTAAGGCATTTGCTTTAGCCTTTTTAAAGTAAAAATAACATGTATTATACCATAAAATGGTTAAAACAACATAAGATAAAAAATGAAATATTTTATCTGCAAACGGAATTCCAACTTTATTTACGCTATTAAGTTGCACTAAACAAAGTGTGGCTAATGCTATTGAATATAAAATGGTAATTAAAAGATAATAGTTTTTAAGCACCAACCAATGTTTTGTATTCTTCTGCTGATAATAGATTCTCTGCTTGAGAAAGATCTGAACATTTTAATTTTATCATCCAACCGTTACCATAAGGGTCTGAGTTTACCATTTCAGGCTCATCTTCTAACGCTTCATTAAACTCAATAATTTCTCCAGACATTGGTAAAAATAAATCTGAAACCGTTTTAACAGCTTCTACTGTACCAAAAACTTCTTCTGCTTCAAGGGTTTCATCAACGGTTTCAACTTCAACATAAACAATATCACCTAATTCGCTTTGGGCAAAATCTGTAATTCCTATAGTTGCAATATGGCCTTCTATACTAACCCACTCATGATCTTTGGTGTACTTTAATTCGGATGGAATGTTCATTTTTTATATAAATTAATTTTGACAAATGTATTTATTCAAATCTTAAATTCAAATATTTATTGATTAATTCCCGAAATTATATCTAAGGGTTAAACCGGCCCTAATGGTAGTTTGCGGAAATGCTGTTGAAATGGCATACTCAGAGAATGCATAATCAAAATAAAAAATGCCCGTTAAGTTTTTGCTAAAGGTATAATCTGCTGAATATTTTAGTCCCCAAATAGTTTGGCCAGAGGTTATCTGGTTGTTTTCTAAATCTAAATATCTGATAATGGTTTTATTGTCTCTTACAGAAATATCGGCTTTCATGTTTAAATCGCTTACAACGCGTTTTCTTGGGCCAGCTAGATTGGATTTGATTCTAACATCTTTAATGCGATAGCCTAAGCCTAAAATATATTCCTTGCCTTGAATTTCAGTCATTAAATTGTTATCAAAACTTAATGATAATAAGCGGTCTTTTTTAATTTCGGCAAGAATTTTTATGGCGTTTTTCATTTCAAAATCTACCCGAATTAGCGGACTGAACATTTCTGTTAGGTTAATATTGCTATATAGGGTTTCATTTTTATAATTACCTGATTGGTCTAATACATTATTGGGTTGACTGTTATAATCCACATTAAAATCAATCTCGTTAAAATCTAAATTGGATCTGAATTGATTTATGGTATAATTGGAGCGATACCCATGTGTTAAAGAGAATCGTTTAAACCGTTTTTTAAACCATGCAAACTTCATTAATCCGCCATATTTTATATCCCAATTAGGAATTGGCATATCTCTAAAAGCACGCGTTTTAACCTTACTTGGATCTTGACCTGAATACGCCGCTAAAAATGCTGGAATAAGGACTGCTTGACTATTTTTTCCAAATCCTTTTGGATAACCGCTTACATCAATATTATCAGGATTATTTAAATTTACGCCATTTTCTAGGGCCAATCTTTGTGCTATCTTTAGTCTATTTGACCTAAAGTCATCAAAGGCTTTTGACATGTTTTCATCACTTTTACTAAAGGCAGTTTTAATTAAAATGGTCGAGATATTGAAATTACCAAAGGTATTGGGTGTTAACGATTCGTATTCATAGTTGCCATCAATTAAATTTACCCTAAAATTCTCAGAATAGTTTTCATAGTATGTTCTGTTTCCAATAAGATCTATTTTTAAATCTTTAACAGGTTCTAAGCTAGCCGATACATCTAGCTGTTGACTATTGGTTTCTGTATATTGCTGGTTAAAATCTGGGAAAACCGTTAGCCATCCATTCCTAGCGGCCAAAAATCTTATATCACTTTGACTACCAAACGTGTATCCCAATGTAGGTTTTGCGGTTCCTATAAATCCTGGCGTTTGTAAATAACCCGGTAAAAATGTGCCGTTATTTTCAGAGTAATTTACCTGAATTCTTTTTATGGTGGTTAAAATATCGATACCAGCATTTATAAGTTTGGTTGCTCCTTTATTTTTGTTTTTTATTTTTGGGCTTGAGCCTGTATTGGCTCCTGGAGGGGCACCAGTAGTTCTAGCTCTTACAGTGGTTACCGGCTTTTTTGTTAAACCAATATACTTATACAACTTGTTCATATCAAACGTTGTATTAATAGTATGTGTGTTGGCGTTTTGAATGGTGTTCCCTAAATCGTAAGTTTGCCCATCCAACTCTATATTTCCCAATAAGTCTGAACCTTTTTGCCATTGAAAATCTCCGCTGTATTGATAAGTAGCATTAATAAAACTAAAGGTTGGAATTTTATTTAAGGGCAATTCATAAGTAATGCCTAACTGTTGAAATTGCCGGTTTGGATCGCCAAAATCAAAAAAACCATCCCAAACATCAAGGGTTGGGTCTTGTTCGCCATTAATGATACCGTCTTTAAAATAATTTCTAACAATGTTATTGTTTGAAGCTGAGAAATTTAGCTGCAGGGCTTTGGTAAGATTAAAATTAATGGTGTATTGAAAATCGAACGTATAATTTCTTCTGAATAATTCTTCAATTCCAATATTATTCCCGCCCAATTCAACTTCTCTAAATCTTTGACTGTTAAATTGCCTGTTGATGTCTGAGTTTACCGTAAAACTGGTTGGTAATAGGTTAAAATTAATATCCTTAAAAATCTTCCAATATTTACCGTTAAACAATGAATCGTTTTTCTTAAAGGGCTCAATAGTTTTTGGATTGAAATTAAAAGCATAGTTGGCGCCAACCCTTACGTTTTTGTTTACTGAGTTTTCTATCTCGAAATCCCTGTGTTCTACTTTATTATAAGAATAATTCAAGGTAAGGTTTTCAACATCATAAAAACGAGGTGTTTTATCTGTGGTCCTGTTTTTTCTTACCCCAATAAAATTAATGCTTTGCCTTTTGGTATAGTCTTCAGATTGTTCTTTAATGAGCTCCTTTTCGGCATTTGAATTGGCGGCATCTAATCTTGAATTTAAGGTAAGATCTTTATAAAATTGGTCATATTTAGGGGTAATCAATTCTTCACTCTGTCCGTAGTTAAATGGAATTTGAATGCCCCATTTTTTTGGCAATAATTGTCCAACGTTAACATTGGTTACTACATCATATTGTTTTACATCTTCTAGGCTACGCTGAGTTGGACCTTGCTCTAACGATCCAAATCCAGAAGTACTTTGTCTTCCTGTGGCGCTAATGTTCATAAAATCTGCAACATTGGCATCCATACTTACCACAGCAGCCCAACCGCCTTCATTATCCATATCGGATAATCGCAATTCGTTAAACCAAACGCTAGCGCAAACATCGCTATCGGCTGTGCCATTTTTTAATCCAACCATTAGGGTTCTAATATCTCCAAAATTTGGGTTTCCTTTAATAGCCACTCTATGTTGCCCGGAAATATAATTTGAAAATGGGTCTCCAATGATTGGAACAGCTTCTCCATTGATAACATCATAAAACGTTGGGTCTAAATTTGATAAGGTCCCGTCTGAAATACCTAAGGCTTTTATTTGTGCTAATATGTTAAGCGGTAAATTAATTTCATTATCTTTTGGCCAAAGTTCATCTCGTGAAATTCCGGTAGATACTTGTAATGGTATTTCAATTTGATAATAATTTTCGGTTAAATCATTACCCATTCTAATAAAACCAATTAAATCATTGCTTGATAAACTTCCTGTTTCTACTTCTTCGGCATGTATAAACATTCTTATACGCTTATATTGGCGCATGTCTATGTTTATATTTTTATAAACCGCTTTAGAATCTTCGGTTTCAAGATTACAAACATTCACAACCAAGGACTGTTCATTTTGGGCAACCACCGTATTATTATTGAACAATTCTTCGGGCTCTATGCCTGGTGGTCTTTGGTAGCTTCCTTCATTTTCAATAGTGCCAATAATGCCAACAGTAAAATCTGTTTGTGGGTCGTCTGGTGTTGGGTCATTCTTATCTAATGCTTGAGTAAACCGTCTCCAATCGCTTCTTACCAAGTCTATCGTACCAAAACGAAACACGGTACTTTGAGTAAACTCTTTTAAATAAACTCTTGCAAAACGCACCGATCTTAAATCTGATATACCACCAACAGCACTGACATGACTGCCTTGCACAGGAATTCTAATTTGATACCATCTTACATCTACACTGTTGCCATTTGGCAATGCTCTGGGCCTTAATTTAAAATCTTTTATAAAATCTTTTAAAGGATTTGAAGGTGACAGATTGTCAAATTCTTCTTTTGTTTCTGGTAAATTTGTTCTGTTTATTTCAAGCTCATATTCAAAATAACTATCAATGGTGTTCATGGTATTATCACGATTGATATCTTCTACATCGGGTTGCGTATTGGCCCCTCTATCGGTATCTGTAAAAGTGTCTGGTGTATTTCCTTCAACCCCATTATATTCTTTATAGCGGTCGAAAATATTTCCTTGAGCATTTAAGAAGTATGTGTAATTGTCTTTTGCTGGATCTTCTCCAAAAGTGGCTCCAAAAGCAGCAATTTCTTCACTATCATTATAACCATCATAACCAACATCTTGATTGGCTCTTTCTTGCCCAGTAGTATCAAAGGCATAAATCAATGATTGGTTTTGTGGTATTACTGTTCCCCAAGTTGTGACTGGCAACAAGGATTTGTTACCATCTTGTGGCAAGCCATTTTCATATAGTTTTCTTCCGTCTTTAATAATATCTTCTGAAATATTCCCAAGATTAAACACTAATTTTCCGCCTGGATTTGTTGGATTGTCCTGAAATGGATCTTGTAACCAGAATTCTATATATTCTACATTAGCTTGCTCTAAATCTGTGGAAGTTAATTGTCGGGTAATCCCTGCCCAACTTTCTAATGGGTTGTCTATAATACCATCTGCTGCAGAGGCTTCAAAATTATAAGGCCCTCTTTCTTCAGGGTAATATGCTAAATCTAGGGTATTTAAAACTGAGTTTTGACCTGCCACTAAATCTCTTTCTGGAAATAACTCATTAATAAAAACACGACTTGTAAATAAATTTGAAACATCATCGTCAGAAACATCGTTGGGTCTTTGACTACTGTAAAAAATAGGATCGATGGTGTACCAGTTTAATTGAGCTCTTTGATAACCGTTTTGAACACCATTATCATCTTCATCAGGATTCGATGCAACGCCCAAACCTAAAGGTCTGCTGGATAAAAACCATGATTGTTGCGATTTTAAATCGATGGCATTTTGTGAGCCTTCAAAATCATCAATATAAGAGGTAGATTCGCCATTGAGATTGGTTCCTTTAGGAGCTCCAGGTGCTAAATAGGCAAACTCACCTCTTAGTGAGAGATTAGATTCTACATCGGTATCAATATTTGGTAGCTTATTAACTAAGCGTGTTAAAAAAGGGACTTTAGTGGCATAATTTCCATTAAGTCCAAAAATGGTGTTGTTGATAGGTTCTGTACCAAAATTGGCTTTTTGGGTAATGGGCCGTTCGTTTAAATTTAAAAGCGTTGCACCTAGTACAAAGTTTTCATTAAACTTGTGTTCAACATTTAATCCTGTAAACCGTCTTGTTTGCTGGCCAAAAACCGCATTATTTTCTGTAGTTACCTGAATAGGAGTATTAGAAGCTTTAAGGGCTGGATCTAAAATTTGAACTCTACCCAATTGATAATCTACTGTATAATCAATACCTTCAACTAAAACTCTTCCGCCAGCAGTTACTTTAACCGATCCTCTTGGAACATTGAATGCACCTATTGGAATTCCGTCGCCACTTTCAGATTTATAACGTCCTTTTAATTTGAACTTGTTTTTTTCAATTTCTTCTAAAGCGGCCGTTTTGGTGCTTTTGTAAAGAATGTCATAGACATATTTTTGTTGATTAGCGTTATAAGTAGATTTGTTATCGTAATCTTCATTTACGTTTAATAAAAGCTTATTGAAGAGGTGTTTACCGAAAGGTTCTGCACTTGTAAAAATTATTTTACCGTTTTGTGGGATGACCGTTATTCCTGGTACAAAGTCAAAAAAACCATCGCCATTGGTTTGTGGGTCATTGTTAAAATTTAACTTATCTAAATTAAAGACCCGCAACAAAGGGGTTTCTTGTAAGTTATTTTGGTTTGGTCCTGGCGTTGGAAAAGGTGTTCCACTAACGGGCGTAATAAAATTTAAAGGCGATGCTTCGTTGTAAAAAATGTTTAGTTTAAAATCGTCTTGACTTAATTGGTAGGCTCCGGTATCATAAATGTTTTTCATCATTAAATCCCATACAGGTTGATCTACATTAGTGATACTGCTTTTTAAAAGTTTTAAAACCAAATTGCTATTAATTACAGAAGTTACCTGACCCGATGTATTTGTAGTAACATTCGTAGCATCTACCCCATCGTTGGCAAATTCTCCCACTTGATACACTTGACCGCCAACGGTAAATTGAAAAGCAACGGCCAATACCTCATCATTATTTAAGCGTTGGTTTAACGAAATATAGCCTAAATCTTTATTAAGTATGAATTCCTGTCCTTCAATGAGTTTTCTAGCATTTTCTAATTTAGCATAATCAAATCCTTCTTTGACATTAGAAACTAAAATGCCTGATTGTACAGTTGCAACATCTCTAATGGCATTGGTAAGTTGTGAACCACCACCACCAATATTGGTAGGGTCAAAATCATTATTGGGGTTATCGGGAAAAGATCCAAAACCTGCATTAACAAACCCTGCGGGAGGCGTTTGTAAGCCAATGACATCGGTTTCTCCCAAGTCTTGAAAAGCCACAACATTTCTAATGTTATCGGTTCTGTTACTTCTATTGGTAACCCAAACTTCTAATCTGGTTATTTGTAATCCGCCATTGTTAAAATATGGGTACGTAGCTAAAGACTTGTCATAAGTATTTCTAAAATACTGTGCTAAAAAGAAGTGTCTGTTTTCATCATAATCTCTTATAAACAGTTCAAATTCTTGCAAGGTACCACCACCTTGAGCAACTACGGTACTAGCTTGTGATTTTTGTTCAGAAAACACCCCGGTAACTGTTGTTTTTCCAAATTGCAATTGCGCTTTTACACCAAATAAACTTTGTGCACCCGTTATTAAGGAACTATTTAATGGCATACTTACATTACCCACTTCTATTTTTTGAATGATGTCATCTTCGGTTGGTGTGTATTCTAGTTTTATAAGGTTTTGAAAATCAAATGTTGACTGTGTATCGTAATTGGCAGTTACTTGCAGACGCGTTCCTACTTTACCCAATAAACTTAAACTGATTCGCTGATCGAAATCGAACGTAAAATTGCTTCTGTTTCTTGGAGAGAATGATGGATTGTCTTGTTTTGAAAAAAGAACACCTAAATCCATTTCAACCGATCCTTGTGGAATGACATCAATATTATTACCTCCAAAAATGGTTTCAAAGAGATCTGATTTTACATAAAATCCGGGCAGTAAGTTTTTTTGCTCGTCTTTAGCGCCATCTTTTTTACCATCAAAAGCATCAATTTTTTGTTTGTAATAAGATCTTAAATTTTCTTTGGCAACTAACTCTTGGAACTCTTTTGGTGTTAATATGATGGGATAGTTTATATTAAATTTTCCTATTGTTTCGGTGTAAATATATCTATCTGTAATAGGATCGTAGGTGTATTTTGATTGAATACTGTTAGGGTTTGGTAATTTAATTTTTCCTAATTGAAATCCTGTCTGGGTAGAATCTTGTGTTGGTTCTTGTGCCCATCCACTCAATGAAAACATCATTACAAAGGATAAAAAAAGATATCTTTTAATTACTTTATTAAAGCGTTGTTTGGCGGTATTCAAAATCAATTATAAAATTTTTAAAGCTTGCTTAATGATAGTCTCAACAGATGCATCTGGTTGAGAAATTATAATTTTATCAACAACACGTTCTGCCTGTTTTTTTACAAAGCCAAGAACTTCTAACGCAGATAACGCCTCATTTTTATTGGTATTGTCTTTATTAACAGAAACTTCATCAAGATCGTAAATTTTTAAAACTTTATCCTTTAGTTCAATGATAACACGTTGAGCTGTTTTTAGGCCAATTCCTTTAATGGATTGAATTAAGGCTACATCTCCAATAGCAATGCTTTCCCTTACCTGTTTAGGCGTTAAAGAAGACAACATGGTTCTGGCAATATTGCTCCCAATACCACTTACAGAAATTAAAAGTCTAAAAATTTCACGTTCTGCCAAGGATGAAAACCCATATAAGGTATGAGAATCTTCTTTCACTTGTAAATGTGTATAAAGTTTCAACAATTCATTGTCCGGAATTTGAGAATAGGTATGTAATGAAATGTTGAGCTTATAGCCAACACCATTGCAATCAATAACGACATCTGTTGGATTTTTTTCTATAAGTTTTCCTTGAATATGTGTTATCATGAAGCCTGATTAGTTAGCCTTTCAAAAGTAATAAAATTATTGGCATTTCAAATTACTTAGTTTTGCTCTTTTCCTGTTCCCACT